>CAXUBN010000394.1:0-2489 GCA_964249255.1 uncultured Acetobacteraceae bacterium
GCCCGGCGCCGCACCGGCGCAGCAGCAGGAACGCGCAGAACCCGTCGAGCCCGGGCGCCAGCACGGTCAGCAGGTTGAACGACAGGTTGGCGCCGAAGCCCAGCGTCACCGGCAGCGCCAGCAGCGCCGCGGTCGGCACCGCCGTGGCCCAGGCCAGATCGTAGCCTGCCGGCGCATACACGAACGCGCTGTGCAGGGGGTTCCAGCCGTGCGTGATCGCCCACGGCCACCAGTTCAGGAACCACACGAAGCTCCAGGCGTCGCCGCCGCCCGGCGAGGTCAGGAGCCCGTGCCGCCAGTCGGCTCCATGGTTCCAGAAGGGCAGGGGGAACAGCAGCGCCGAGGCCAGGAAGGCCGCGGCGACGGCCGCGTCCGGCAGGGCGCCGCGGTTCAGTCGTAGAAGCGGCGCTTCACCTTCCGCTTCACCACCGGCCGGCTTTGCGGCCCGAAACGGTTGTCGAACCAGCTGTAGATCCCCTCCCAGAAGTAGACCACCACGTAGCCGATCCAGAATATCGCGGTCAGCAGCACCGTAATCGCGATCAGCATCCGACCTCCCTCACGCCGTCCATCGTCCGCATGCCGGATCCATCGGTCGAGCATAGCGGCGCGCATCCCCCACCGCCAACCACGGACCCAAGCGGCGGCAGAACCGAACGACGGGTTGGATGGCATGCCAGGGGCGGCCCTTGATGCCCGCCCCGCGGCAGGGCACAGAGGGCGCTCCAAGATCCGAAGTCCGCCACCGATCATGCCCCCGATCTGTCCCAGGCCCGACCGTCACCGCAGTTGTGCCCGCGAACGCCACGTGTCCCGGCGATGAACGGTCCCGGCAAGCTGTTCGACCCGCCCGACGCCATGCTGCCGCCGCCCGGCGGCCTCGCCGCCCCGGTGCCGCGGTCCGCCCTGGATGCCGATGCGGTCAAGGCCGCCTACGAGCGCTGGGCCGGCATCTACGACGCGGTGTTCGGTGGCGTGTCCCGCTACGGCCGCCTGCGCGCCGTGGCCGCGGTCAACCGGCTGCCCGGCCGCGACGTGCTGGAGGTGGGCGTCGGCACCGGCCTGGCCCTGCCGCACTACACCCCGGACAAGCGCATCACCGGCATCGACCTGTCCGACGCCATGCTGGCGCGCGCACGCCAGCGCGTCGCCGCCGCCTCCATGCCGCATGTCGAGGCGCTGCTGGAGATGGATGCCGAGGAGACCGCCTTCGAGGACAACCGCTTCGACGTCGCCGTGGCGATGTTCGTGGCCTCCGTGGTGCCGCACCCGCGCCGGCTGCTGGCCGAGCTGAAGCGCGTGGTGCGCCCCGGCGGCCACATCCTGTTCGTCAACCATTTCCTGGCCACCGGCGGCCCGCGCCTGCTGGTCGAGCGCGGCATGGCGCGCGCGTCCCGCTCGCTCGGCTGGCACCCGGACTTCGCCATGGAGTCGCTGCTGCCCGATGCCGACCGGCGTGCCGCCACGCTGGAGCCGGTGCCGCCGCTCGGCCTGTTCACGCTGGTCACGCTGACCAACGAGGCGCGTTAGGACCCTGCCGCCGGGCGGGTGAGGCGGGTGGAATGATGCGCGCGGAATGATGCGTGCGACGGGGCGAAACCCCGGCCGCCCGTTCCCATATGGCGTGGCACGACGCCGGAGATGCCCACCACGATGCCGCGACCGCGGAGCCACCCCACCCACCAGGACATCGGCGCCGGCTTCATCCTGCTGGCCGTCGTGGCCGGGCTGATCGGCGGCACCCTGTCGCTGATCCTGCACCTGTCGCCCGCGATCCAGGTCGGCCTGGGTCTCGCAGGGGCCCCCGGACGGGCGCTCGCGCTGCAGCACGGCGCCATCCTTGTCTTCTTCTCCGCCATCCCGGCGCTGGTCGGCGGGTTCGGCAACTGGCTGGTCCCGGCGCAGCTCGGCAGCCGTGACACCGCCTTTCCGGAACTGGCTGCCGCGTCGCTGGGCCTCGCCGTCGCCGGCCTCGTGCTGACCATTGGCGGCCTGCTGCTAGGCATGCCGGATCGGCTACTGCTGTTGTCCGTCGCCGCCGTCGCCGTGGCGCTGACCCTGTGCGCGTCCAACCTAGTGGCGACCATCCTCAACATGCGCGAGCTCGGCCTGGCCCTGACGCGGCTTCCCCCATTCGTCCTGTCCGAGCTGGTCGCCGCCTCCCTGCTGGTAACGGCGCTGCCGGTGCTACTCGGCGCCCTGACCGTGTTCTCGGTGCGCGGCGTGCCCGCCTCGTCCTCGCTGCCGCACCTGTTCCGCCTGCTCGGCTATCCGGGCTTCTGCATCATGATCCTGCCCGCCATCGGCCTGGTCGGCGAGGTCATGGACCGTGCCGCCCGGGCGGCAGGCGACGCCGTCACGCCGGGCCGGCGCTTCGGTCTGCTGGCCGCCATGTCGCTGCTCGCCATCGCCGGCTTCATGAGCTGGGCGCGTCCGCTGCTGGCCAGCGGCCTTCCCGGCCTCGACGCGGCGGCGCCGCTGGCCAGCAG
>CAXUBN010000395.1:0-2471 GCA_964249255.1 uncultured Acetobacteraceae bacterium
CGTTGAGGGCTCATGCCGATCGATGCCGTGCCCCCGCTCAACCCGCAGCACGCCGCCGCCCAGCTGGGCTCGCAGCTGGCCCGGGCCTGCGACGCCGGGCCGACGCCGCGGGGACTGGCGATCGAGCTGTTCCGGCGGCATCTGGACCGGGTCCAGGCGGGGGTCCAGGACGCCTTCGAGCGGCACGCCCTCGACGGCGAGGAGGCGGCGCAGGCGCTGTCCGCGCACACCGACGGCCTGATCGCCGAGCTGCACGCCTTCACGCTGGGCGACGCGCTGGCCGAGGAGATCGAGGCGGCACGGGGCGGTGGCGGCGGCACCCTGGCGATCGCCGCCACCGGCGGCTACGGGCGCGGCACCCTGGCGCCGTTCAGCGACATCGACCTGCTGTTCCTGACCGACGAGGAGCCGGCGCCCGCCGTGCTGCGCGCGGTCGAGTTCATGCTCTACTTCCTGTGGGATCTGGGGCTGAAGGTCGGCCACGCCACGCGCTCGGTGGACCAGTGCATCGCCGAGGCGGCGGGCGACACCACGGTGCGCACGGCGCTGCTGGACGCGCGGCGGATCGCCGGCGACGCGGCGCTGGTCGCCGTCTTCCAGGCTCGCCACGACGCCGACCGCGCCGGCACGGGACCGGCCCGCTTCATCGCCGACAAGCGGGCGGAGCGCGCGGTCCGGCATGCGCGCTACGGCGACAGCCCGTTCGTGGTCGAGCCCAACATCAAGGAAGGGCGCGGCGCGCTGCGCGACCTGCAGACGCTGTGCTGGCTGTGCCGCGAGGTGCTCGGCACGCACGGGTTCGCCGATCTGGCCCGTCCGCACGGTCGGGCGCCGGCGCTGCTGACGGAGCAGGAGGCGAAGCGGGCCCGGCGGTCGTGGGACTTCCTGTGGACGGTGCGCTTCCACCTCCACTACGTCGCCGGGCGCGCCGAGGAACGGCTGACCTTCGACATGCAGCCGGTGGTGGGCGCCCGCATGGGCTACACCAACCATGGCCGGCAGGTCGGGGTCGAACGCTTCATGCGGCACTACTTCCTGACCGCGCGCGAGGTGATGCGGCTCACCCACATCCTGGAGCCGCAGGTGCTGCGGGTGGCGCTGGGCGAGCCGGCGCTGGCGCCGGCGACCGACCCCGCCCTCCGGGAGGCCGGGTTCGTGCTGGCGGACGGGCAGATCATGCCGGCACCCGGCGTGTGCTTCGACGCGCAGCCGATCATGATGCTGCGGCTGCTGCGGACGGCGCGCGCGCGGGAGCTGGCGATCCATCCGCTGGCGATGCACCTGCTGATCCGCTGGGAGCGGCGCGCGGCCTCGCTGCGGCACGACCGGGAGGCCAACGCCATCCTGCTCGAGCTGATGTGCGGCGAGCGCCCGGAGCACGGGAGAGAGCGGCGCGAGCGGCCGGTGCAGCCGGGACCGGCGCTGCGGGACGCGATCCGCCATTCCGAACCGCCACGCTCGGGTGCGCGCTGGCTGCACGTGCTGAACGAGACCGGGCTGCTGGGCCGGATGATCCCGGCCTGGTCGCGCATCGTGGGCCAGATGCAGTTCGACACCTACCACGTGTTCACGGTGGACGAGCACTCGATCGAGGCGGTGCGGATCCTGGGCACGCTGGAGGCGGGGCTGCTGGCGGAGGAAACCCCGCTGGCGGCCGAGCTGGTCGAGGAGCTGCAGTCGCGGCGGGCGCTCTACGTGGCCACCCTGCTGCACGACATCGCCAAGGGGCGCGGCGGCGACCATTCGGAGCTGGGCTCGGAGATGGTGCTGGCGCTGTGCCCGCTGCTGGGCCTGTCGGCCGAGGAAACCGAGACGGTGTCCTGGCTGGTGCTGCACCACCTGCTGCTGAGCCAGACCGCGTTCCGGCGCGACATCGACGATCCCAAGACGATCCTGGACCTGGCCGACACCATCCAGTCGCCGGAGCGGCTGCGGCTGCTGCTGATCCTGACCGTGGTCGACATGCGCGCGGTCAGTCCCAAGGTGTGGAACGCGTGGAAGGCGACGCTGCTGCGCGAGCTCTACGCCCGGGTGGCGGAGGTGCTGGCGGGCGGGCTCGCCACGGCCGAGCGCGACGTGCGGGTGGCGCGGGCGAAGGAGGCGGCGTCGATCCTGCTGGACGAGGACGGGTTCTCCGACGAGGAGATCACGCGGTTCCTGGGTCTGGGCTACGGCGGCTACTGGCTGTCGTTCGATCCCGAGACGCATGCCCGCCACGCGCGGATGATCCGCGACAGCGACGCCCGCGCGGCCCCGCTGACCGTCGACACGCAGCCGCTGCCGGCGCGCGCGGTGACCGAGGTCACGGTCCACACCAGCGACCATCCCGGCCTGTTCAGCCGCATCGCGGGCGCGCTGGCGGTGGCGGGGGCCTCCATCGTCGACGCGCGCATCCACACGCTGACCGACGGCATGGCGCTCGACACGTTCTGGGTGCAGGACGCGGCGGAGGACACGTTCGACGCGCCGCA
>CAXUBN010000396.1:0-2466 GCA_964249255.1 uncultured Acetobacteraceae bacterium
TCGTCGGTCAGCTCCATCTTCACCAGCACGTAGCCGGGGAAGAACTTGCGCTCCGAGCTTACCTTCTGGCCGCGGCGCACCTCGGTGACGTCCTCGGCCGGAACCAGCACCTCGTCGATGTGATCGGCCAGGCCCTTCTGCAGGGCCTGCTCCTTGATCTGCTGCGCGATCTTCTTCTCGAAGCCCGAATAAACGTGGACCACGTACCAGCGCTTCGCCATGACCTCTTCCTAGATCCCCGCAGGCGGCGCGATCATCAGCCGCCGAGCCCGAACAACGCGCGCACGCCGAGCCCGATCACCTGGTCGACGACGAAGAAGAAGATCGCCGTCAGCGTCGCCATCGCCGCCACCAGGCCGGTGGTGATCAGCGTGGTCCGGCGCGATGGCCAGGTGACCTTGGTCACCTCGGAGCGCACCTCGCGCACGAACTTCGCAGGACTGACCGCCACGCCACACCTTGCTTGCTAACCCGAAGCCCCGCCATGGGGCGATTGGCAGGGGCGGAGGGTCTCGAACCCGCAACCTCCGGTTTTGGAGACCGGCGCTCTAGCCAATTGAGCTACACCCCTGCAGCGCCGCCGCCGCGAGCGTTCCGGTCAGGGACCGGAGCCCGGCCGGCGATGGCGGCGCAGGGGGCGTAAAGAGGGCGTGCGGCCGGAGAAGTCAAGGCCTGGACGCATCCCGGTTCGCAACCCCACGCCGCATGCCGGGCCCCCTGCCGGGGTGCGTGGCGTGCCAGACCCGGGGACTTGCCCACGGACGCCGGATGTCGCAAAGGGTGCGGGAGGCGGGCGTAGCATAGTGGTAATGCAGTAGCCTTCCAAGCTACCGAGGAGGGTTCGATTCCCTTCGCCCGCTCCATGAACCGTCTCCGCCACCGGCCGTGTCAGTTCGAGGGCAGGCCCAGCGCGGTCAGCGCCGCGCGCAGGCGGTCGCGGCCAGACATCGCCTCCGGTCCCTTCATGCGCGAGCGAGACTGGCTGCTCCAGGGCATCCGCTTCATGCCCTGGCTGTCCTGGAACGCCATCGACACTGCGTCGAACCGGTCCAGCGCCGCCGCCTGACCGGCCTCGTCGTATCGCTCGCGGTGCAGCACCGCCCCCTGCGGCAGCCGCGGCTTCACCGCGGTCGGCCGATCCGGGTCCGGCCAGCCCACGCACAGCCCGAACACCCCGAAGCTGCGTGGCGGTAGGCCCAGCTCGGCGGCGACCGCTTCCGGCTGGTTGCGGATGCCGCCGATATAGACGGTGCCGAGCCCCATCGCCTCCAGCGCTACGGTCGCATTCTGCGCCGCCAGCGCCGCGTCGACCACGCCGAGCAGCGTACCTTCCAGGTAGTCGGTGGCCGCGGTGGGCTTTCCCTCCCGCGCGCCGATCGCGCCGACCCGTGCGAGGTCGGCGATCCAGACCAGGAACAGCGGCGCGGTCCGGACGTGCTCCTGATCGCCGCACAGCATCGACAATCGCTGCCGACGCGCGGCATCCTCCACCGCGACCACGCTCCAGGACTGGAGGTTGGACGAGTTGGCCGCCGACTGCGCCGCCGCCATGGTCACCGCCAGGGTGTGTTCCGGCAGCGGGTCGGGCCGATAGGCGCGCACCGAGCGGTGCGACAGCAGCACGGTCATGACCGGATCGAACCGGACCGGCCAGCCGGCCTCCGGCACGTCGGTTCCACCGTATCGGGCCGCGAGCATGGCGTCGGGCCGGGGGATGGGATCGGTCATGCGCTGGAATGTTCTCCGACGACTACCCGGACCGGCGACGGAGGCCGTCGATCCGAGGTCTGACCCGAGAGCATCATCCGATCGAGCCGGATCGGTCGATCGGATGATGCTCGTTGAAACATGCTCTAGTAGTAGCGCCAGTAGCCGTGGTGGAAGTGGTCATAGCCCCATGCGCGGTGGTGCCAATGGTGCCGGTGCCAGTAGTAGTGCGGTCCGACCCACCCGGGCGGTGCCACCACCACCGGCGGCGGATAGTACGGCTGCGCGGCAGCAACCCCCATTGCGGCACTCATCAGGCCCATGGCCATGACGGTGATCCTGGCAAATCTCATCGCGAGCTCCCGTTGTTCATTGCGATGAACAGCAAACGGGCGGCTCGTGGCAGCATCGTGGTGCGCGTGTTACAAAGTGCGCCGCGTCCGGGCGCGGCACGTGCTGGTGGAAGGGGTTGGATTCGAACCAACGTAGGCGTACGCCAGCGGATTTACAGTCCGCCCCCTTTAGCCACTCGGGCACCCTTCCGGCCGGCTGCGACGTAGGGCGGGACCGGCTGGGTGTCAATGCACGCGGCCGTGCCGGAAGGACGGGAGGCTCGCGGTGACGACAGGCCCAAGGCGAGATAGTCTCGCGTCCATGCCGCCTCGCCCGCCCGATCGCCCAGGACGTCCGCCCGCCGCGCGTGCGCCCGCCCTGCACCGGCCCGCTCCGCATCGCGGCACCGCGGCCGGCCTGCCCCAG
>CAXUBN010000397.1:0-2452 GCA_964249255.1 uncultured Acetobacteraceae bacterium
GCGCAACGACACGGTGAACACCAACGTGGTCGATTTCGGCGGGCGGGCCTTCGCGCTGGTGGAGGCGGGCAGCCATCCCGTGGAGCTGTCCGACACGCTGGACGAGCAGCGCTACAACCCGTTCGACGGGACGCTCGGCGGCTCGTTCACCGGGCATCCGCACCGAGACCCGCGCACGGGCGAGCACCATGCGATCGCGTATGACGGGATGGTGCCGGACGTGGTGCGCCACGTCGTGGTGTCGGACGCCGGGCGGGTGGTGCGCGACGTGCCGATCGCGGTGCGGGACGGGCCCTGCATCCATGACTGCGCCATCACCGAGCGGTTCGTGGTGGTCCTGGACCTGCCGGTCACCTTCTCGCTGCGGGCGGTGCTGGGGGGCCACGCGTTCCCGTTCCGGTGGAACGCGGCGCATCCGGCGCGGGTCGGGCTGCTGCCGCGGGATGGCCGGGACGCGGACATCCTGTGGTGCGGGCTGGATCCCTGCTTCGTGTTCCACGTCGCCAATGCCTACGACGATGCGGACGGGCGGGTGGTGCTCGATGTCGTCGCCTATCCGACGATGTTCGACACGAGCCCGACGGGGCTCGATGCAGTGGGGCGGCTGGAGCGCTGGACGATCGATCCGCGGACGCGGGGGGTCGCGCGGCGCACGATCGATCCCACGCCGCAGGAGTTCCCGCGGATGGACGAGCGGCGGTTCGGGCGCTCCTACCGCTACGCCTATACGGTGGCGGTGCCGCCGGACGGGAACACGGAGCTGTTCGGGGCCACGACGCTGTTCAAGCATGACCTGGAGACGGGCGAGCGGCGCGCGTACGACTTCGGCAATGACCGGGTGCCGGGCGAGTTCGTGTTCGTGCCGGCGCATGCGGAGGCGGGCGAGGACGAGGGGTGGCTGCTCGGCTACGTGATCGACCGCGCGGCCGACGCGACCGACCTCGCGATCCTGGACGCGCGGCGGATCGAGGCGGGGCCGGTCGCCAGCGTGCGGCTGCCGCATCGGATCCCGCCGGGCTTCCACGGGAACTGGTTTCCGGCGTCGCCCGGGCCGTGATGGCCGGGCGAGCCTGCGGCGTCAGTCGAGGCCGAGCAGCTCGACGTCGAAGATGAGGGTGGCATTGGGCGGGATGGCGCGGCCGGCGCCGCGGCTGCCGTAGCCGTGCTCGGGGGGCAGCAGCAGGGTGCGGCGGCCGCCGACCCGCATGGTGGCGACGCCCTCGTCCCAGCCGGAGATCACCTCGCCCACGCCCAGGGTGAAGCGGAAGGGCTGGCCGCGGTCGCGGGAGCTGTCGAACTTGGCGCCCTGGGCGCCGTCGCGGTCGAGCCAGCCGGTGTAGTGCACGGTCACGCGCTGCCGCGGCTTCGGCTCGGCCCCCTCGCCCACCACCTCGTCCCGGTAGCGAATGCCGTTGGGCATGGTCTGGTAGTCATCGGCCATCGGGTTCTCCATTTGATCGGTTTCCAAAGGCTGCGCCTTTGGCGGGGTCCAGGGGCGGCGCCCCTGGCCTTCTACGGCTTGGTATCCGCTTTGGCCGCCCCGCGGCTGCCCTGCGGCTTCGGCGGCCCGACGGTGGAGTCCCGGTCCGTCTGCTGTTCCAGCTCGGCGTCGAGCTCCGCGCCCATCAGGATCACCATCGAGGAGATCCAGATCCAGGTCATGAATCCGATCACGGCGCCGAGCGAGCCGTAGGTCTTGTTGTAGCTGCCGAAGTGGGCGACGTAGTACGAGAAGCCGAACGAGACCAGTATCCAGAGGATCGCGGCGGCTCCGCCGCCCCAGCTCACCCAGCTCCAGCGGGCGGCGGTGCGGCTCGGGCCGTAGCGGTAGATCAGGCCCAGCGCCACCGCCAGCAAGGTCAGCATGACGGGCCAGCGGCCGACCGCGACCAGGGTGGCGGTGAGGCTGCCGAGGCCCACGAAATTCAGCGCGATCGGCAGGGCCACCACCGCGAGCAGGGCCACGATCAGGAAGGCGACGGCGCCCAGCGTGAAGCACAGGCTGGTCAGGGTGAGGCGGACGAAGGAGCGGGCCTCGCGCTCGTGGTAGACGACGTTGAGCGCGTCGAACAGCGACTTCATGCCGGCGTTGGCGCTCCACAGCGAGGTGGCGAGGCCGATCGCGACGCCGACGCCGAGCGCCTTGTGGCCGCTGGAGGTGAGCGAGGTCACCTGCTCCTTGATGATGTCGAGGCCGCCGCCCGGGACGACGCCGGACAGGCCCCGGAGCTGGTCGGAAAGGCTGGCCGGGTCGGTGATCAGGCCGTAGATCGAGATCAGGCTGGCGATCGCGGGGAACAGGGCGAGCAGGCCGTAGAAGGTGACGCTGGCGGCCTCGGCCATGATGCGGTCGCTGCTGAAGCCGGCGCCGACGCGCTTCAGCACCGCCCACCAGCCGCGGGCTGGGATCTCGTGCGGGGCGCGGGCGTCGGCGCCGGGCCGGGCGCCGGCG
>CAXUBN010000398.1:0-2426 GCA_964249255.1 uncultured Acetobacteraceae bacterium
TCCTCGCACCGCGCGACGGCGCGCCTCACGCCGCACGACGCGATGGCCCGCGAGGTCGCGGCGCATTGGCGGCTGGCGGCGGCGTCGCAGCCGGCGACGCAAGCCGCATCGGCCCGTGTGTCCTACGCCCCGGGCGTCGCCGGGGGCCGCGCGCTGATCAGTGCCGGCAACGCGTATGGGCGCCCGGGCTGGGCGCAGGCCCGGCCGGCCAGCTACGTGGCGCCGGTCAGCTATGCCCCCGCCTATGCTCGGGCCTCGTATGCCCCGGCGGTCAGCTCGGCGCTCGGCAGCTCGCACCCCGGCCTCGCCGCCCCCGTGCCGCTGTCCGACGGCAACTGAGCCGTGGACGACCAGGAGCACGCCGACGGCGGCCTGCACGGTCCGGGCGCGCACGCCCGCGAGACCATGGTGAGCGTGACGGGGCGCGACCTGGCGCAGCGGGCGACGCTGGAGACCATGCGGGTGCGGCTGCTGGCCGCCGCGGCCGGGTTCGCCTGCCTGTTCGGCGCGGTGTCGGTGAAGCTGGCGCTCGCCACCGTGCTGCTGCCGATGGCGCCGGCCAAGCGGCAAATCGCGCCGCAGGTGCCGCAGATCCCGGTGATCCGGACCGACCCGCACGGGCTGTTCGCCGACGAGTCCGGGCTGCCGCAGGTGCACCGCGCCACCGTCACCGACCGCAACGGCCAGATCCTGGCGATCTCGCTGCCGATGGCGGCGGTGTTCGCCAACCCGCTGGAGCTGATCGACCCGGTCGATGCCGCCCACAAGCTCAAGACGGTGCTGCCGACGCTGGACGTCGCCGACACGATCAAGCGGCTCAGCGAGAAGAAGCAGTTCGTCTACATCGCCCGCGACCTGCCGCCCGACCGCGAGCTGGCCATCAACGATCTCGGCATCCCGGGCATCTACTTCGAGCCGGGCGAGAAGCGGCACTACCCGCTGGGCCGCACGGCGGCGCAGATCATGGGTGCGGTGGACATCGACGACCACGGCGTCGGCGGCATCGAGCGCTTCTTCGACCACCGGCTGAACACCGACCACGCCACGCTGCGGTTGTCGCTCGACGCCCGCGTGCAGGGCGTGGTGCGGGAAGAGCTGCTGGCGGCCATGACCAAGTTCTCGGCGATCGGCGCCTGCGCCATCGTCATGGACGTGCGCACCGGCGAGCTTGTCGCCATGGTCAGCCTGCCGGACTATGACGCGAACCTGTATAACAAGGCCACCGACGACCAGCGCTTCAACCGCGCCGTCACCGGGATGTACGAGCCGGGCTCGACCTTCAAGCTGCAGACGGCGGCGATGGTGCTGCAGGACGGCATCGCCCACGTGTGGGACAAGTTCTCGACCCGGCCGATCCATGTCGGGCGCTTCACCATCAGCGACATGAAGACCGACCATTTCGCGCCCTGGCTGGCCATGCCGGAGGCGCTGGCGCTGTCCTCCAACCCGGCCGCCGCGCACATGGCGCTGGATGCGGGGGCGAAGCGCCAGCAGGACTGGCTGCGGCAGATGGGCTTCTTCGAGCGGGTGCCGGTGGAGCTGCCGGAGGCGGCGCGGCCGCTGCTGCCGCGCATGAGCAACTGGGGCCAGTCGGCGGTGATGACGGTGGCGTTCGGGCACGGCGTCGCGGTGCCGCCGCTGGCGATCGTGCGCGGCAGCGCCGCCACCGCCAACGGCGGTATCCTGGTCAAGCCCACGCTGCTGGCGCGCGACGAGCCGGCGGCGGACGTCGAGACACAGCCCGCGTTGCAGCAGGTGGCCGACACGATACCGGCCGCCGGCGGTCCGGAGGGGGCCGCGCCGGTGCCGGATCCAGTGCGGCCGGTCGGCATCCGCGTACTGTCGGAGGATACCTCGTCGCTGCTGCGGCGGATCCTGCGCATGGTGGTGGCCGGTCCGGACCCGGAACGCACCGGCAAGCAGGCCGATATCCCGGGCTACTTCGTCGGCGGCAAGACCGGCACCGCCGAGAAGGTCGGCGCCGGCGGCGCCTACCTCAAGCACACCAACATCACCGCGTTCACCGGCATCTTCCCGCTGAACGACCCGCGCTACGCGGTGTACGTGATGCTGGACAGCCCAATCGCGATCCCCGAGACCCACGGCTGGTACACCTCCGGCTGGAACGCGGTACCGACCTGGCGCAACATCGTGGCCCGGGTGGCGCCGATGCTGGGTCTGTTCCCGGTCACAGCGGACGTCGAGCGGATCGAGGCCAGCCTTTCCATCCCGATGTCGCCGCCGGTCGGCCTCGGCGCCCGCGCGCTGGGCCCCGGCAACGATCCCGGCGATCCCATGGTCACGGCCCGCGAGGCGCGGCAGGAGCGGCAGGTCGCCCATGCCGCCGCCCATGTGGCCGTGCATCAGCCGGCAGCGGCGGGCGCCCAGCACGAGGCCCGGCTGCTGCCGGCGGACGGCGCCCCGCG
>CAXUBN010000399.1:0-2425 GCA_964249255.1 uncultured Acetobacteraceae bacterium
GCGCCCGCGGGCCATCCCGGTGGGCATCGCCGCGGCGCCGCCCAGGCGGGCGCCGCGCAACCGGTGACGGAGGCCGCCGCCCGCACCGGCGACATGCCGGTGGTGCTGACCCAGCTCGGCACCGTCACCTCGCCCGCCACCATCACCGTGCAGTCGCAGATCACCGGCTACCTGCTGGAGGTGAACTTCCGGGAAGGCCAGGAGGTGCACAAGGGCGACCAGCTCGCCCTGGTCGATCCCCGGCTCTACATCGCGCAGCTCACCCAGAGCCAGGGCAACCTGAAGCGCGACATGGCCTCGCTGCACGAGGCGCAGACCGACCTCGCCCGCTACCAGCTGCTGCAGCGCCAGAAGAGCATCGCGTCCCAGACCGCCGAGGACCAGGTGTTCGTGGTGGGCCAGGACGAGGGCGCGGTGCTGCTGGACCAGGGCGCCATCGCCACCGCGAAGCAGAACATCGCCTACTGCCACATCCTGTCGCCGATCGACGGCCGGGTGGGGCTGCGACAGGTCGACGCCGGCAACTACATCACCTCGGCCGCCACCAACGGGCTGGTGGTGGTGACGCAGATCCATCCGATCTCGGTGATCTTCACCATCCCCGAGGACGACATCCCGGCGCTGCAGGCCCAGCTCCGCGCCGGCGCCACGCTGCCCGTGGACGCGTACGACCGCACCAACACGATCAAGCTGGCCTCGGGCGCGGTCGAGACGGTGGACAACACCATCGACACCACCACCGGCACCGTGCGCATCCGCGCCAACTTCCCCAACGGCGACGACGCCCTGTTCCCGAACCAGTTCGTCAACGCCCGCCTGCTGCTGCAGACGCTGCATGGCGCGGTGCTGATCCCCAACGGCGCGATCCAGATCGGTCCGCAGGGCAACTTCGTCTACCTGGTGGGTTCCGACAGCACGGTGACGGTGCGGCCGATCAGGACCGGCACCGCCAGCACCGCCGACACCGTCGTGGTGTCCGGCCTGGCAGCCGGCGACACCGTGGTCACCGACGGCACAGACAAGCTCAAGACGGGCTCCAAGGTGGTGGTGCCGCCGCCGCCCTCGTCCTCGTCCACGTCCGCACCCGGCGGGGCGGCAGCCGGCACGCACGGCCGGACGCATCGCCACGCTGCCGGCGGCAGCGCGGGCCAATGATCGCCACCGCACCGCGGATCGCAGCCCGACCGTGAACCCGTCGCGCCTGTTCATCGAACGGCCGGTGGCGACCACGCTGCTGATGCTGGCGATCCTGATGGTGGGCGTGCTCGGCTTCCGGTTCCTGCCGATCGCGGCTCTGCCGCAGGTCGAGTATCCGACCATCCAGGTCGAGACCTTCTATCCCGGCGCCGGGCCGCAGGTGATGACCACCTACGTCACGGCGCCGCTCGAGTACCAGCTGGGCCAGATGCCCGGCCTCAGCCAGATGGAAAGCCAGAGCTCGGCCGGCGCCTCGGTGATCACGCTGCGCTTCGGGCTCGACACCGACATCAACGTCGCCGAGCAGGAGGTGCAGGCCGCGATCAACGCCGCCAACTCGCTGCTGCCCTCCGACCTGCCAGCGCCGCCGATCTACGCCAAGGTCAACCCGGCCGACACGCCGATCCTGACGCTGGGCATCACGTCCCGGACCATGACGCTGGTGGACGTGGAAGATTACGTCGACACGCGGCTCGCCCAGAAGATCAGCCAGATCAACGGGGTGGGCCTGGTGACGCTCACCGGCGGCAACCGCAAGGCGATCCGGGTCCGGGTGAACAGCCGCGCGCTGACCTCCTACGGGCTCAGCATGGACGACCTGCGCACCATCATCACCACCGTCAACGTCAACTCGCCGACCGGCACCTTCGACGGGCCGCTGCACTCGGCCACGCTGCAGGTGGACGCGCAGGTCACCGCACCCGAGATCCTGTCCAACCAGGTGATCGCCTACAACAACGGCGCCCCGATCCGGGTGCGCGACGTCGCCAGCGTGGTGAGCGGGCCGGAGAACACCCAGCTCGCCGCCTGGTCGAACACCACGCCGGCCATCATCCTGAACGTGCAGCGCCAGCCCGGTGCCAACGTCATCGCCGTGGTGGACGCGATCAACCGCATCCTGCCGCAGCTGCGCCAGTCCATCCCGTCCGGCATCGCCATCACACCGCTGACCGACCGCACGGTCACCATCCGCGCCTCGGTGAAGGACGTCGAGTTCGAGCTGCTGCTGTCGGTGGCGCTCGTGGTGGGCGTGATCTTCGTGTTCCTGCGCAACCTGCCGGCGACCGTGATCCCCAGCCTGTCGGTGCCGCTGTCGCTGGTCGGCACCATGGCCGTCATGTACCTGCTGGGGTACTCGCTCGACAACCTGTCCCTGATGTCGCTGACCATCGCCACCGGCTTCGTGGTCGACGACGCCATCGTCATGATCGAGAACATCGCCCGCTAC
>CAXUBN010000400.1:0-2424 GCA_964249255.1 uncultured Acetobacteraceae bacterium
CGGCGCTCGTGTTCTTCGTGTTCTGCCTTTACTTCTTCCGCGAGCCCGAGCGGGTGCCGCCGTTGCTCGCCGGCGCCGTGGTCGCCCCTGCCGACGGCCGCATCGTCGCGGTGTCACGGGTCCCGCCGCCGCCGGAGCTCGGGCTGGGCTCCGAGCCGCGCTGGCGGGTGGCGATCTTCCTGTCGGTGTTGAACGTCCACGTGAACCGCATGCCCGCCGCGGGCGAAGTCACCGGCATCAGCTACCACAAGGGCCGTTTCCTGAACGCAAGCCTGGACAAGAGCAGCGACGAGAACGAGCGCAACGCCCTGGCCCTGCGCCTGTCCGACGGACGCAGCCTGGCCGTGGTGCAGGTGGCCGGCCTGATCGCGCGCCGGATCCTGTGTCACGCGACCGTGGGCGCGGTGTTCGGGACCGGCGAGCGCTACGGCATCATCCGCTTCGGCAGCCGCACCGAGCTCTTCCTGCCGCCCGGCGTCGAGCCTCTGGTGCGGGTCGGGCAGAGCACGATCGGCGGCGAGACCGTGCTTGCCAGGCTCTGATCCAGGGCCGTCCCCACCGTCCGACCCCCTCCCCGATCCACCTGCCATCACCGCACCGCCACCACCGCCGAATCGGCCGCGTCGCCGACGGCGCCTGCGCCGGCTCGGCGCCCGGGCGAGACCCCGCTTCCGCGGCCAGTCGTTCAACCGGCTGATCCCCAACATCCTGACGCTGATCGGCCTGTGCGCCGGGCTGATCGGCATGCGCGAGGCGCTGGGCGGACAGTTCGGCCATGCCGCGGCGGCGCTGGTGATCGCGGGCTTCATCGACGGGCTGGACGGGCGCATCGCCCGGCTGCTGCGCGCGACCAGCCGCTTCGGCGCCGAGTTCGACAGCCTGTCCGACTTCCTGTGCTTCGGCGTGGCGCCACCCTTCATCATCTACCTGTGGGCGCTACGCGACGGTGGCCGTTACGCGTTCCTGCCCTGCATCATGTTCACGGTGTGCATGGCGCTGCGCCTGGCCCGCTTCAACGCGGCAATCGGCGCAGACGCGCCCAAGCCCCCCGGCGCGTTCGCGCATGCGCAGAACTTCTTCACCGGCGTACCGGCGCCGGCCGGTGCCGGGCTGGTGCTGTTCCCGTTGTTCGTGGGGCTCGAGGCCCGCAAGCTGGACCTGCCCGTCCTGGAGGCGTTGGCACGGCAGCCGCTGCCGGCGGCGTCGATCCTGATCGCGGTCGGCTTCCTCAGCGTGTCGACGCTGCCGCTCTGGAGCTTCAAGAACTTCAAGGTCCCGTCCGAGCTGGTGCTGCCGCTGCTGCTCGGTACCGGCGCCTTCGTCGCCGTGCTGGTGGCCGACCCATGGGCGGCGCTGGCGGCGGCCGGCCTTCTCTACGTGGTGATGATCCCGTTCAGCCTCAGGAGCTACCGCCGCCTCCGAGCGGACGCCGAGGCGCTGCAGGAAGAAGTGCCCGAGGACGCGCTGGCGGCGGCAGATCGGAGCCCGGGGCAGTCGGCGCCGTCGCGTCCGGCATGACGGGCCTGCCGCTGCCGCCGAACAGCTCGTCCGGCAACCGTCGCAGGCCGTCCAGGATGACGGTCGGCGTCGGCGGACAGCCACCGATCGCCAGCGTCACCGGCAGCCGTCCGCCAAGCCCCTCGCCCACCGCGTAGCCGCCGCGGAACGGCCCGCCATCCAGCGCGCAGGCGCCGACCGTCACCAGGCGCTTCGGTTCCGCCATGGCCGCCCAGCAGGACTCCACCGCCCGCAGCAGCGCCTTTGTGACGCAGCCACTGACCAGCAGCAGGTCGGCATGCCGCGGCGACGTGGTGAGCCGAAGGCCGATCGCTGCCCAGGCGGCGACCGGGATCGCCTCCAGCTCCAGCTCGCAGCCACCGCAGCCGCCGCCGGCCAGATGCAGCAGGGACAGCAACGGCTGGTCCGGTCGTGCGGCGCCTGCCGAGGCATTCTCCGGGCCGCTCACCCGTCCACCCCCGGCACCGACAGCCCGAGCGAGGCGCACAGCAGCGGCAGCTCGTCCGGCGTCATGCCGGGCGCCGCCCGCTCCAGCGCCTGCCAGACGAACAGCACGGGATCGTGCACGTGCGACGCGGTGATCCGACCCGCCCGCAGCCTGACCCAGTGCCACAACGCTCCGTGCCGCGCGGCGGCGACGCCCAACCCTTCGACGGCATCCTCCGGCTGATCGGATGGCGGCGGCGCTTCGGTCAGCACGGCGCCACCGCGGTCGGCCAGCAGCCAGCTGCGCGCATCCGCCAGCGCCCGTCCGAGGTCGCCCAGCCGTACCGATGCCCGGTCCAGCGCATCCCCGGCCAGCACCACGCCCGGCACCGGCCGGCCGATGCGGGCCCGATCGGCCAGGTGCCGCCCGGGGGCGCCGCCCAGCAGCCGGCGCAGCGACGGCAGCGCCCTCTCCAGCCG
>CAXUBN010000401.1:0-2420 GCA_964249255.1 uncultured Acetobacteraceae bacterium
GTTGCCGGTATAGGCGTTGGCCATGCGCGCTCTTCCCCAGGACATCGGTTCCGGCATCGGTTCCGGCAGCGTCCGGCCGATCCCTGGGTCGATCCGGGTCACGTGGGATCCGGTCACGGCTCCCCAGGCGTGACCGGCATCCTGGGTCCGGTCTCCGCCCTCGGCCGGGTCGCGCTCGCCACCGTGTCGGGCGCCGGCCGGCTGGCGCTGTTCGCGCTCGCCGGGCTGTCGCACCTGGTGCGGCCGCCGTTCTACTGGCGCAACTTCGCCTCCGCCTTCTTCGAGTTCGCCTTCTTCAGCCTGCCGGTGGTGGCGCTGACCGCGATCTTCTCCGGCATGGTGATCGCGCTGCAGTCCTTCACCGGCTTCTCGCGCTTCAACGCCCAGAGCGCCGTCGCCGGCATCGTGGTGCTGTCCGTGGTGCGCGAGCTGGGGCCGGTGCTGGCCGGGCTGATGGTGGCCGGCCGGGTGGGGGCGGCGATGGCGGCCGAGATCGGCACCATGCGCGTCACAGACCAGATCGACGCGCTCGGCACGCTGTCCACCGACCCGATGAAGTACCTGGTGGCGCCGCGCCTGCTGGCCGGCATCCTGGCGCTGCCGCTGCTGGTGGTGGTGGCCGACATCCTGGGCGTGCTGGGCGGCTTCATCGTGTCCACGGTGAAGCTGGGCTTCAGCCCGTCCGCCTATGTCGCCAGCACGGTCTCCTTCATGCAGCCGATCGACGTGGTCGTGGGACTGGCCAAGGCGGCGGCGTTCGGGTTCCTGATCGCGCTGATGGGTTGCTACAACGGCTACAACAGCCGCGGCGGCGCGCAGGGCGTTGGCGCCTCCACCACCGCCGCCGTGGTCGCCGCCTCCATCCTGGTGCTGTGCTTCGACTACGTGCTGACCGAGATGTTCTTCTCGCGATGAGTGCCTCCCCCTCGACGGAGATCCCCAAGATCCGCATCCGCGGCCTGAGCAAGAGCTTCGGGTCCAAGCGGGTGCTGGACGGCATCGACCTCGACGTTGCCGCCGGCACCTCGACCGTGGTGATCGGTGGGTCGGGCAGCGGCAAGTCGGTGCTGCTGCGCTGCATCCTGGGATTGATCGAGCCGGACAGCGGCAGCATCGAGATCGACGGGGTCGACGTGCTGGCGCAGAACCGCGGCCGCCGGGATGCGATCCGGGCGCGGATCGGTATGCTGTTCCAGAACGCGGCGCTGTTCGACAGCCTGTCGGTCTGGGAGAACGTGGCCTTCGCGCTGCTGGCCGGGCGCGGGGCCAAGCGGATGGCGCGCGAGGCGGCCCGCGCGCACGCCGGCACCGTGCTGACCCAGGTGGGGCTGGATCCCAGCGTCGGCGACCTGTCCCCGGCCGAGCTGTCGGGCGGCATGCAGAAGCGGGTCGGGCTGGCCCGCGCCATCGCCGCCACGCCCGAGATCCTGTTCTTTGACGAGCCCACCACCGGACTCGACCCGATCATGGGCGCGGTGATCGACGGACTGATCGTCGATTGCGTGAGGCGACTGGGCAGCACCGCGATCGCCATCACCCACGACATGGCCTCCGCCACCCGCATCGGTGACCGTGCCGCCATGCTCTACCAGGGACGGCTGGTCTGGCAGGGCGAGGCCGCAGCACTGCTCCACAGCGACAACCCGCTGGTGGACCAGTTCACGCACGGGCGGCGCGACGGTCCGATCGGCATGGAGCTGCGGCGATAGCGCGCCGCCTCGTCCCGTTCGGGCTGCTGGCCATCTTGGCGGCCTTGCCCTGCGCCTTGGCCGTGCCTTCGTCCGACCCGTCGTCCTCGTCAGCCGCCGCCGCGCTGGCCCGCCTGTTCGAGCGCACCTGCTTCCGCCACGCCGGGGACCGGCGGGCCCTTGCCGGCGAGCTGGCCGACAGGCGCTACCATCCGGGTCCCGACGGCGCACTGGCGCGTCCCGGCCGAGCCTTCAACGTGGCGGGCGAGCCCGGCCACCTGATGGTGCTGGCCTTCGACGACGGCTGGTGCGGCAATGGTGGCACCGGCATCGACCCGCAGGCGTTGACGATGGACCTGTCACGGCTGGTGCTTGCGGATGGCGCCACCATGCGGCTGATGGGCACCGACGAGAGCGGGCAGGAGCAACGCTACATGCTGACCCGCCCGGCGCCGTCTGCCCCGATCGCGCTGGTGGTGCTGTTGCAGCCGGTCGGTGCGACCTCCCGTGGCGACACGAGCGGCGAGGGAGCATTGCAGCAGGCGACCCTGTTCACCGCGGCGATGCCGCCGCCGGAGAAACCCTGATGGGCAAGCGTCCGCAGGCACGCTTCGTTTGCCAGTCCTGCGGCGCCGCGTGGCCGAAGTGGAACGGCCGCTGCGAGGCGTGCGGGGAATGGAACACGCTGGGCGAGGAAAGCGCAGACGGCCGCGCCGCAGGACTGGCAAACGA
>CAXUBN010000402.1:0-2412 GCA_964249255.1 uncultured Acetobacteraceae bacterium
AGGCTGGACAGCGCGCCCTGCAGCTCGCCCTGACGCGCCTCGCCCACCTCGCGCGACATCGCGCCCTGCATCGCCGGCAGCCCGACGCTGCCCCCGGCCAGCACCGGCATGATCGCGAACGGCATCCAGCCACGGCCGGACAGCCCCATCAGCGTGCTGCCGGCGCCGTCGCAGGCCAGGCCTGCGAGCAGGCTGCCACGCTCGCCGACCCGCCGCACCAGCGGCCCGGTGAGGAACAGCTGGACCAGCGCGAACAGCAGCCCATAACAGGCGAACGACCATCCCACGACGGCCGGCGTCCAGCGGTAGCGGTCCTGCCCGTACAGCACCCACAGCGCCGACGGCACCTGCGCCAGCAGGCACAGCGCGCAGTACAGCGCGAGCAGCGGCGCCAGCGCCGGCATGCGGGCGATCCACCGTAGCGAGCTGAACGCGTTCAGCTGCGACAGCCGGATCGGCCCCGCATCGCGGCCGCGACGAACCGGCTCGGGCAGCAGGAAGACGGCCAGCAACAGGTTCAGCCCGTTGAGGGCGGCCGCGAACAGGAACGGCAGCACGGGCGACATCTGGCCCAGCGTGCCGCCCAGCGCCGGTCCGGCGATCCAGCCCAGCCCGAGCACGGCGTTCAGCATGCCGTAGCGCCGCGCGCGGTCGTCCTCCGGGGTCAGGTCGGCGATCGCGGCCGAGATCACGGCGAGGTTGGCCGCCGTGGCGCCGCCGACGACCCGGGCCAGGAACAACAGCGGCAGGGTCGGCGCGAACCCGGTGAGAAGGTAGTCGAGCGCGCCGCCGGCGAGCGAGAGCAGCATGATCGGGCGCCGTCCATGGCGGTCGCTGAGCCGGCCCAGCACCGGCGCCATCAGGAACTGCATCAGCGCAAACGCGGCGATCATGACGCCGTAGCCGAGCGCCACCGGCTCGCCCCCGGACAGGCGCCGCATCACCGTGGGCAGGATCGGGATCACCAAGCCGACGCCGGTGGCGTCGATGAACCCGGCGAGAAACAGCACGGCGAGCGCGCGGGTCATCGGACCTCCGTCGCCGGCGGGAACCGGGAGCGCGGGATCAGCACCGGGGCCGGCCGCGGCGTCAAGCGTCGGACGTCGGACCGACCGGCGGGACCCCGCCCGCCTCCGTGCACGGTACGGTAAACATGTCCGACGATGCGGACGCCGGGGTGGCGATCGCCGACGGACGTTCCGGCGTGCGGTCCTGTCGCCCGGGCGGAGGGAAAGCGGTCACCGTCGGTGCGGGGTTATTCCCAGACCAATTCGGGGCGACACGTCAGCTTGGGGTTGCGGCGCCATCCGGACCCATGATCCCACCCTCCGACGTCATGCGGCCGTGGCGACGAGCCGTCGATCAAGGGGAAACCTCCGGTATGGCGGCTTGGTTGTGCGAGGCGAAGCCCGCTCATGCCGGGCACGGTTGAGGACCTCGATGATGACGCGCAGCATCCCCCGCATACTCCTCGCAGCCCTTCTGATGTCGTCTGCGGGCCGGGCCGTTCTCGCGGACGATCAGGCAGGGCAATCGACCGTGGCGTCCGGTCACCGGGAGGTGCTGCTGCAGGCCACCCAGTCGTGGAACGGCAAGCCGTACGACCGTTATCCGTCCGGTCAGCCGCAGCTGACGCTGATCCGGCTCCGGATCGCACCCCACACCGCCCTGCCCTGGCACACGCATCCATACCCGAACGCCGGCTACGTCCTGTCCGGCGAGCTCACCATCCATGACCGCGACAGCGGCAAGAGCCAGACCTTCCACGCCGGACAGGCCTTCGCCGAGTCCGTGGACGACGTGCACCGGGGTGTGGCCGGCGATGCGCCGGTGGTTCTGATCCTGACCTATTCCGGTGTCGCCGGCACACCGACCTCGATCCCGGCGAAGGGGGAGAAGGCGGAATACTGAGCGTGGCGCAAGGGAGGCCCCGGGATGCTGGGTCGCCGCCGCGATCGGGGTTCGGGAGGATTGTGCCTCGCGACCTCCCGGCCCGCACGCGCGACCGCGGCGCGGCGTCGTGATCGGGGCTATCCGGCGATCCGGCAGTCGTGGTCCTGCAGCTCCTCGCCGGAGCCGGAGCCGAGCCGGATCAGGGGCCACAGCAGACGCGCCAGCGTCGAGGCCTGGCCGTCCAGCAGGATGAAGTCGGGCTGGCCGCCCCGCGTGTCGCCGACCAGGACCAGGGTGTGGGCGGCCATGTCGCGGGCGGGGTCGGGCAGCGAGCGGGACAGGATGCGGAACGGGTCGGCGTCGGCCGAGGTCGCGCCGAGGGTCACGCCGGGCAGGCGGATGGCGCGGTAGCGATGGCCGGCCAGGGGCACCGGCAGCGGGCGCCATTGCCCGTCGATGCCGCCTTCCGCGCGGTCGAGGGCGGCGCGGACGTCCGGGCGGATGCAGTCGACGTGGACG
>CAXUBN010000403.1:0-2400 GCA_964249255.1 uncultured Acetobacteraceae bacterium
TTCTGGCACCGTGCCGCCGCCACCACCACCGCCGGCCGGGACCGGCAGCAGGTGGTGCGGGTGCGGCATCGACAGCCGGTTGCCGTAGGCGTCCACCACGCCGGACACCAGCAGGGCCTGGCCCGGCGCCAGCTGCCGCGCCCGCGACCCGTTGAAGAACACCAGCTCCAGGCTGCCGGTGCCGTCGCCGGCCACCACCCGCCAGGGCTGGCGCGGCCGCGCGGGCGGCTCGATCCGGATGACGCGCACGGACAGCGTGGCGATCCGCCCCGGCTCCAGCGCCGCCAGCGTCGGCCGGTAGCGCAGGTCCACCACGCCCTCGGGCAGGTGGAACAGCAGGTCGACGATCCGGGGCCCGCCCGTCGCCCGCGCGATCAGGGCGGCGATCGCCGGACCGATCCCCGGCAGCGCCGTGACCGGCGCCAGCAGCGGCTCCAGCAGGGAATCGGACCCGGGATCGGACACGCGACCGGGAAGGGGCGGGGCGGCGGCACCGTGCCGTTCCGGCATCCTGACCAAGCGGGTGTCGCTGCCTTTCGGGACCATGGGCTGACAGGGTGGAACGCCGTCGCTATATGACAGCGCGCCCATGGAACCAAACCCCATTCCGACCGACACCCCCTCGCTGGACGTGCCGCCCCTCGACCCCAGGCGCCGCCGCATCCTGTTCCGGGCCACCCACCGGGGCACCCACGAGACCGACCTCCTGATCGGCGGCTTCGTGGCACCACGCATCGCCGGCTTCACCGACCCCGAGCTCGACGCGCTGGAGGAGCTGATGGAGCTGCCGGACGTCGACCTGGCCGACTGGCTGATGGGCCGCCGCCCGGTCCCGCCTTCCTGCGACACCCCGATGCTGCGGGCGGTGCTGGCCGCCGCCCGCTCCCGCCCGTTTACCGACATGGGTCGTTGATGCCGCCGAAGGCTGCCGCCGTGACCGCGGTGTGGGGCGTTCCGGACGGCTACGACGCCCTGCTGCTGGCGCGCCGGCAGTCCCCGTTCGGCGGCGAGCACGACGGCCCGCTGCTGCACGTGGCGCGCGACGACGCCGGCCTGGCCCGGCTGGCCGACCTGCTCGCCTTCGTGCGCCCGGAGGCGGAGGTGCTGCGCTTCCCCGCCTGGGACTGCCTGCCCTACGACCGCGCCTCGCCGAACCCGACGATCGTGTCCGAGCGCGTCGCCACCCTGACCCGTCTGCTGGAGCCGGCGACGGCGCCGCGCATCGTGCTGACCACGGTGAACGCGCTGGTGCAGCGCGTGCCGCCGCGCGCGGTGTTCGCCGGCCAGTCGCTGTCCGTGGCGAGCGGCGAGAGCCTCGACGTCGCGTTTCTGGTCGAGGTGCTGGTCGCCAACGGCTACAACCGCACCGACACGGTGATGGAGCCGGGCGAGTTCGCCACACGCGGCGGCATCGTCGACATCTTCCCCGCCGGCGAGGGCGAGCCGGTGCGGCTCGACCTGTTCGGCGACGAGGTCGAGAACATCCGCCGCTTCGACCCGGCCTCGCAGCGCTCCTCGGACCGGCTCGACGCGCTGGTGCTGCGCCCGGTCTCCGAGATCTCGCTGTCGCCCGACAGCGTGAGCCGCTTCCGCACCGGCTGGCGCGAGCGCTTCGGCCCCGAGGCCGCGACCGACCCGATCTACCAGAGCGTGTCCGACGGCCGCCGCCATCCCGGCATCGAGCACTGGACGCCCCTGTTCCACGACGCGCTGGAAACGGTGGTCGACTATCTGCCGGGCGTGTCGGTCAGCCTGGGCCACCAGGTGGACGAGGTGCTTGCGGCCCGCCTGGAGATGATCGCCGACCATGCCGAGGCCCGCACCGGACCCACCCGCGACGGCGAGGTGCCCTACCGCCCGCTGCCGCCCGACCTGCTCTACCTCGACCGCGCCGGCTGGGACGCCATGCTGCGGCGGCTGCCGGTGCTGGCCTTCAGCCCGTTCGGCAAGCCCGACGACGCCGACGGGTACGATGCCGGCGGCCGGCCTGGCATCATGTTCGCGCGCAGCCTGCCCGCGGGCCAGCGCGAGGGCGTGTTCGGCACCCTGCGCGCCCAGGCCGAGGACTGGAAGACCAGGCGCCGCCGCTGCCTGGTCACCGCCTGGACCCGCGGCTCGCGCGAGCGCATCGGCACGCTGCTGCGCGAGGCCGGGCTCGAGGTCGAGTCCATCAACGACTGGGCCGGCACCGCGAAGCTGAAGCCCGGCCGCGTCGGCCTGCTGACGCTCGGCCTGGAGCGCGGCTTCACCGCCCCGGACCCCGCCGGCGACCTCGCCCTGGTGTCGGAGCAGGACCTGCTCGGCGAGCGCATCGCGCGGCCGCCGCGCCGCGCCAAGCGCGCCGCCCAGTTCATCGCCGAGGCCACCGAGATCGCCGAGGGCGACCTGGTGGTGCACCAG
>CAXUBN010000404.1:0-2389 GCA_964249255.1 uncultured Acetobacteraceae bacterium
TGGAGCGGGTGAAGGGAATCGAACCCTCGTATGCAGCTTGGGAAGCTGCCGTTCTACCATTGAACTACACCCGCTCACGGGAGGCGCGGTCCGTTATACGGACGCGCCCGAGGCTCCGCAACAACCCCCGCTCGGTTGACGCCGCCGCCGATCGGCCCCAGAAGGACACTGCCGCCGGCATGCGCCTCGCGCGCAGCCTGCGGCCCTCGTGATTTGTCCGGCCGGATTGCGGGCGAGGTGAAACAAGCACGCTAAAGAGGCCCTGGCGGTCGGCCCGCGGTTGCGGTCCCCGTCTCGGTATCCAGGCTCGGGCGACCGTGTACACCGCCGCGAGGCCACGGCCTCCGGTCGATCGGGGAACCCAGATGAACGACGACGCGATCCCCCCGGGCGGGATGCATCCGAGCACGCTGCTGGTCCATGCCGGAGCCGAGCGCACCGCCCATGGCGAGACCAGCGAGGCGATCTTCCTCACCTCGGGCTTCGTCTACGACGACGCCGAGCAGGCCGAGGCCACCTTCCTGGGCCAGGCCAAGCACTACCAGTACAGCCGGTTCGGCAACCCAACGGTCGACGCCTTCGAGCGCCGGCTGGCGGCGCTGGAGGGTGCCGAGGCCTGCCGCGCCACCGCCACCGGCATGGCCGCGGTCAGCTCGGCCCTGCTCAGCCACCTCCGCTGCGGCGACCGCATCGTCGCCTCGCGCGCCCTGTTCGGCTCCTGCCACTGGATCGTGGCGCAGCTGCTGCCGCGCTACGGCATCGAGAGCGTGTTCGTGGACGGCGGCGACCTCGACGCCTGGGCGCGGGCGCTGTCGGTGCCGACGCAGGCGGTGCTGCTCGAATCGCCCTCCAACCCGATGCTCGACATCGTCGACCTGCGCGCGGTGTGCGCGCTGGCCCACGACGCCGGCGCCGTGGTGATGGTGGACAACGTGTTCGCGACCCCGCTGCAGCAGCAGCCGCTGGCACTCGGCGCCGACGTGGTGATCTATTCCTGCACCAAGCACATCGACGGCCAGGGCCGCGTGCTGGGCGGCGCCGTGCTGGGCCGCCGCGACTGGATCGAGGACACGCTGCAGCCCTTCATCCGCAACACCGGCCCTGCAATGTCGGCGTTCAACGCCTGGGTGCTGCTGAAGGGGCTGGAAACCCTGGCGCTGCGCGTGGACGCCATGACCCGCACCGCGGCCGCGGTGGCCGACCACCTGGCCGGGGCGCCCGGCATCGCCCGGGTCTGGTATCCGGGCCGCCCCGACCATCCCCAGCACGCCCTGGCGATCAAACAGATGAGCGCCGGCGGCACCCTGGTGACCTTCGAGGTGGAAGGGGGCAAGCCGGCGGCCTTCCGGCTGATGAACGCGCTGCGGCTGATCGCGGTGTCCAACAACCTGGGCGACAGCCATTCCATGGTGACGCACCCGGCCACCACCACGCACATGAAGATCGGCCCGGAGGAGCGCGCGCGGCTCGGCATCACCGACGGCGTGGTGCGGCTGTCGGTCGGGCTCGAGGACCCGCGCGACCTGATCCGCGACCTGGAGCGTGGCCTGGGGGGCGTCCGGCTCGGGTCCGACCGGTGCCGGGCCGCGGAATGATCGTCACGGGCCGGCCGGGGGGCGCGCCATGAAGGACAAGGGACCGGTCACGGTGAACATGGCGCTGGAGTCCGAGATCCCGTCCGGCGACGGCGACGCGGGCGACTACACCACCACCACGCGCGGCATCCGCGTCAGCGTGCGGTCGTTCTTCCTGGAGGACCAGTCGCAGCCGGACGACCGCCAGTACCTGTGGGCCTACCGCGTCCGCATCGAGAACCGCGGGCCCGAGACCATCCGGCTGCTGCGCCGCTCCTGGCACATCACCGACGCCGTCGGCCACGTCGACCACGTGCAGGGCGAGGGCGTGGTCGGCGAGCAGCCGCAGCTCGATCCCGGCGAGGCGTTCGAGTACACCTCCGGCACGCCGCTCAGCACCCCGTCCGGCTTCATGTCGGGCGCCTACCACATGATGGCGACCGCGTCGGGCGAGCGCTTCGACGTGGCGATCCCGGCCTTCAGCCTGGACAGCCCGCACCAGCCCGGCATCGTCCACTAGCAGCGTCGACACTTCGGGACACGGGCCGCCACCATGGACCACGACGCCGACGCGCGCGACGCGCGCCGCCCCACGCGGGAGGAAGCGGAGCAGGCGGTGCGCACCCTGCTGCGCGGGGCCGGCGAGGACCCGGCGCGCGAAGGGCTGCGCGACACGCCGCCCCGCGTGGTGCGCTCGTACGAGGAGTTCTTCGCCGGCTACGCGACCGACCCGGTGACGCTGCTGAGCCGCACCTTCGCCGAGGTCGAGGACTACGACGAGATCGTGCTGCTGCGCGACATACGCTTCGAAAGCC
>CAXUBN010000405.1:0-2372 GCA_964249255.1 uncultured Acetobacteraceae bacterium
GGCAGCATCCGCGCCGGCCGCCGGCTCGCCGCCGACGAGATGGACCACCTGCTGCGCCGCATGGAGGCCACCCCCCGCGCCGCCACCTGCAGCCACGGCCGCCCGACCTACCTCAAGCTGAGCCGGGCCGAGATCGAGCGCATGTTCGGGCGGCGCTAGGGCGGGCCTGGGGCGCATGTTCGACCGCCTCGTCCATGCCGACTGGAGCATCGCGGCGAAGGGGCGCTGGGCCGTGGAAGCGCGCCGGACCGGCAACGGCTGGATCGTGCAGGCGCCACGTGCCGTGGGACCGACCGACCGGTTCGTGGACGACCTGATTCGGGGCTCCCGCTCGACCCTGGCCGGCTTCGATTTCCCTATCGGCGTCCCGGCCGCGTTCGGCGGACGGACCGGCTTCGGCAACTTCCGCGACGCCCTGGACGGGTTCGGCACCGGCGACTGGGACCGCTTCTACGAGGTGGCGGACCATCCCGCCGACATCTCCCTGCACCGGCCCTTCTATCCCCGCGCGTCCTCGGCCTTCGCGCGGCAGGCGCACCTGCTGGCTGCCCTCGAGGTCGGGCACATGGACGCGCTCCGGCGCCAATGTGAACGGGCCACTCCCGACCGCTACGCCGCCTGCTCGCTGTTTTGGACGCTCGGATCCAATCAGGTCGGCAAGGCCGCCATCGCCGGCTGGCGGGAGATCGTGCGGCCGGCCCTGCGGGCGGGGGCCCTGTTGTGGCCGTTCGACGGCGACCTTCCATCGCTGGCGACGCGGAACGGGCTGGTGATCTGCGAGACCTACCCGGCCGAGGCCTACCGGCACGTCGGCATCCGCCTCCGCACAGGCGGCAGCAAGCTGCGCCAGGCCGATCGCCGCGGCGCGATGGCGGCATTGGCGTCCCGGTGCGGGGACCACGGCATCCGCCTCGACCCGGACATGGCCGCTGCCCTGGAGGACGGGTTCGGGTCGGACCGGCATGGCCCCGACCGGTTCGACGCCGCCGCCGGCCTACTCGGCATGATCGAGGTCGCGGATGGACGACGCCCGGCCATGCCCGCCGGAACTGGGGCACCGGAATGGGAAGGTTGGATCTTGGGCCAGTCCGGTTGAGGCAACGCCCCCGTCTGCAGGCGCCGTGATCATCCGCCCCGGCGGGCGATCTCCACAGCGTGCCCCAGCACGTCGTCCCGCCCCGCGCGCAGCGCGTCGGCCGTCAGCGGGACCGCGACGTCTGGCGGGACGCCGACGCCCTCGAACGGCAGCAGGCCGGGCCGGTACTCCCGGCGGGTGCTGACCCGCAGGCTCATGCCGAGCCCCGGGAACGCGACGAGGAAGGGCTGGCCGGTGCTGCCGTAGGTGGTCTCGCCCAGGATCGTGGCGCGGTGCGACTCGTGCAGCGCCAGCACGAAGTCCTCGCACGCCGAGGCGCAGTAACGGTCGGCCAGCACCAGCACCCGGCCGTGGAACAACGGGTGGTCGGGCGGGATCAGCTCGCCGCCGGTGCGCAGCATCGCGTTCGGCAGGATCACGTCGCCACCGGCGGACCAGGCCTCGATCGTGCCGACATGCAGCGGCGTCGCGTCGATCATGTCGCGGTAGGGCACGTCGATCAGCGCCCGCAGCAGGTGCTGCGGCGTCGAGCCGCCGGCGTTGCCGCGCACGTCGAACAGGATCGCGCGGGCCCCCTTGTGCTGCCGCACCGCGTCCACGGCCGCGCGCTCGAAGCCGGGCTGGTCGAAGCCCGGGATGGTGATGCGGACCACACCGGGCGCCGGCTCGGCGACCGACACCACGGTCGGCCAGGTCACGCCGCGCCACGGTGCCCCGGCCGGCTTCCCGCGGTCGATCGCGACCGTGCGGCCGTCCGCCAGGCCGAGCCGGACGTGCGTCGGCCACAGGAAGCTGGTTCCCATCAGGGACGACTCCTCCTCCGCGAGGTTGCTCCGCCGCACCAGGGGCAGGTTGGCGGTGACCCAATCCTCGAACGGGCTCCCGTCCAGCGTCGCGACGGCGTCGCCCGGATCCAGTCCCGGCATCCGCGAGGCGGCCACGATCCAGCGCCCGTCGATCCGCTGCATGCGGAACGGCTCGGCCCGCATCACCTCGTCGGTGAAGCCGGTATGGCCGTTGCGCAGCGAG
Source organism: uncultured Acetobacteraceae bacterium (assembly GCA_964249255.1). GTDB lineage: Bacteria > Pseudomonadota > Alphaproteobacteria > Acetobacterales > Acetobacteraceae > Lichenicola. The sequence continues at coordinate 2,126 of CAXUBN010000405.1, forward strand.
CCCATCAGCCGCATCGCGGCGCGGTCGAACCCGAGCCGGGTCCGAGCCGCGAATGCCTCATCCAGGAAGCGCCGGAACTCCGCCTCGAAATCGTAGCCGCCCGGCAGCGCCTCGCCGTGCGCGAAGAAGGTGGTCACCGCCCAGTAGAGCTTGGCCACGACCAGCGCCCGCTGCGACAGGTCCGGCGGCGGCAGGGCGGCGATCGCATCCGGGCTGGCGACTGGCGCCGCCGCGAGGGGCGAGGCGG
>CAXUBN010000406.1:0-350 GCA_964249255.1 uncultured Acetobacteraceae bacterium
GCCGTCGCGGTCATCAAGCACGCCAACCCCTGCGGGGTCGGCACCGGGGCGACCTGCTCCTTCACCTGGTTCGGCTCGTCGGGAAGCCGCTGCGACGGCTGCACCCGTTGCGGGGTGGCCGGGGCGGGCTGGTCCGGGCTCGTCTTGACGTAGCGCGACTTGTGGCTGTGGGTGTGGCCGATGGCGCGCTGGCCGCTGGTGACCTCGGAGGCGGGTGCCGTGTCGGGCGCGGCGCGCTGGGCGGAGGCCATGGCGGGAAGGATCATTGCCGCCGCCAGCAGCGCCAACGGGGTGATGCGGTGGCGGAACGGCATCGAACGGAACATGCTCAACTCCTCGGATCCCATGAG
>CAXUBN010000406.1:360-2365 GCA_964249255.1 uncultured Acetobacteraceae bacterium
AACCCGTCGAAACGCTGCGGCGGGATGGGAGTCAGGTGCGGAACGTCCTATGCCACGATGGCGGGAGCAAGGCAGCCATGGCCGAGATCGGCTTCTATCACCTGACCCGGACGGGCGCCGCAGAGGCGTTGCCTCCCCTGCTCGGCCGCACGTTAGCCGGCGACCGGCGCGCGGTGGTCCGGGTCGGCGACGCGGCGCGGGCGGCCGCCCTTGACGCGGCGCTATGGCAGGCGCCCGAGCCGATCTGGCTGCCGCATGGATCCGCCGCCACCGGTGACGCGGAGCTGCAGCCGATCTGGATCGCCGCCGACGCCGCGGTGCCGAACGGCGCGTCCTTCCTGTTCCTCTTGGACGGCATCGCGGCGCCGGATGCTGACCGGTTCGAGCGCGTGTTCGACCTGTTCGACGGCAACGATCCCGACGCCGTCGCCGCGGCGCGGCTGCGTTGGTCCGGCCACAAGGCGGCCGGCCACGCGTTGGCCTACTGGCGCCAGGAGCCCAAGGGCTGGGTCCGGGCAGCCTGATCCCCGTCTCCGGCAACCCTGGGCGGCGGCATCGCTTTCACCCCCGGCACAGGGAGGCGACCATGGGTGACGACAACCAGGGAACGGAAGCGGCGCCGGAGGGCGGTCCACCGTCGGCCGACCCGCACATGAATCGGCCCGGCATGACCAACGGCATCCCGGACGGCGTCGACGAGGCCGCCACCGCGGTGCCGGACTCCTCCCGCCAGGGCGGTGAAACGGCCACCGACGCATCCGGCTCCGGTGGCTGACGCGGCGGCGGGAATGCGACGGGTCAGGTTGCCGGACGGCTCGACCGTGCCGGGGCTGGGTCAGGGTACCTGGCGGATGGGCGAGGACCCGGGGCGCCGCCGGGCCGAGCTCGACAGCCTGCGCACCGGGATCGAGCTCGGCATGGGGCTCATCGACACCGCCGAGATGTATGGCGATGGCGCGGCCGAGGAGCTGGTCGGCGAAGCGATCACCGGCCTGCGAGAGCAGGTCACGCTGGTCAGCAAGGTATTGCCGTCGAACGCGAGCCGGATCGGCGTGCCGGCCGCCTGCCGCCGAAGCCTGAAGCGGCTCCGGGTCGAATGCATCGACATCTACCTGCTGCACTGGCGCGGCGGCACGCCGCTGGCGGAAACCGTGGACGCCCTGGAAGCGCTGCGGCGCGACGGGCTGGTGGCCAATTGGGGCGTGTCGAACTTCGACGTGGGCGACATGAGCGAGTTCGCCGGCCTGGCGCGGCCGGGCGCCTGCACCACCAACCAGGTGCTCTACAACCTCCAGCATCGCGGCATCGAGCACGACCTTCTGGCCTACTCGGCAGGACGGGGGATCCCGCTGATGAGCTACTCGCCGCTGGGTCAGGGTCGCGAGCTGCTGCAGGCGCCGGTGCTGGCGCGCGTCGCCGAACGACATGAGGCGACCCCGGCGCAGGTGGCGCTCGCATGGACCCTGCTGCACCCGAACGTGATCAGCATTCCCAAGGGCGGCACCGTGGCGCATGTGCGTGAGAACGCCGCCGCCGCGGCCCTGCGGCTGACCGACGCGGACCGCCTCGAGCTCGACCGGGCGTTCCCGCCACCAACGGCCAAGATTCCGCTCGCTATGCTTTAACGGGGACCGCGCGGCCGCCGACACCGTGCTATCGGTCGCGGCGGAGGCCTCGCTCACCCATGACGGGCGGCGGCGGGGCAGGCTGGCGATGGGGTGGATGTGAGCCTTCTGGTGCTGGTCGGGCTCCTGATGGTGCTGCCGGGCCTGCTGCTGTCGAACGCGTTGCGGCAGGGTCCGGGCATCCCGGCAGGGATCGGCGCGGTCCTGTGCGGCCTGGTGCTGCTCGCCGGTGCGCAGCCGACCGCCCTGCCGCTGCCGCTCGGACTGGCCGGGGGCACCGGCGCGGTCCAGCTCGACGCCCTGTCGGCCCTCTTCCTGCTGCTCCTTTTCCTTCTCGCCGCCCTGGCCAGGGCCGAGCCGCTTCCCATGATCGCCGTCGG
>CAXUBN010000407.1:0-2351 GCA_964249255.1 uncultured Acetobacteraceae bacterium
ATCCACCCCCCGTCAGCCCGGTCGAGGGGTCGGCTTGTAACCGGGTCGGGGGTGGCTATGCTGACGCGGACACCGATGCGGAGTGCCTGCGAACATGCCCAGCCTGGTTCGCAAGCGTGTCCTGGTGACCGGGGGCGCCGGTTTCCTCGGCTCGCACCTGTGCGAGCGCCTGCTGGCCGATGGGCACGACGTGCTGTGCGTCGACAACTACCGTACCGGCGCCCGCGACAACATCGCTCCCCTGATGGACTCGCCGCATTTCGAGATGCTGCGCCACGACGTCAGCATGCCGCTGCTGGCCGAGGTGGACGAGGTCTACAACCTGGCCTGCCCGGCCTCGCCGGTGCACTACCAGCAGGACCCGGTGCAGACCACCAAGACCAGCGTGCTGGGCGCCATCCACATGCTGGACATCGCCCGCCGCACCGGGGCCCGGGTGCTGCAGGCCTCCACCAGCGAGGTATACGGCGACCCCGACGTGCACCCGCAGACCGAAACGTACTGCGGCAACGTCAACCCGCTCGGTCCCCGCGCCTGCTACGACGAGGGCAAGCGCTGCGCGGAAACGCTGTTCTTCGATCACCGCCGCCAGCACGGCACCCGCATCAAGGTGGTACGGATCTTCAACACCTACGGCCCGCGCATGCACCCCGACGACGGACGGGTAGTGTCCAACTTCATCACTCAGGCGCTGCGCGGCGACGACATCACGCTGTATGGAGACGGCAGCCAGACGCGCGCCTTCTGCTACGTGTCCGACATGATCGAGGGCTTCGTGCGGATGATGAACAGCGACAACGACGTCACCGGCCCGGTCAACCTCGGCAACCCGCACGAGATCCCGGTGCGCGAGCTGGCCGAGCGGGTGCTGGCGCTGACCGGATCCAAGAGCCGGCTGGTGTTCCGGCCGCTGCCGCAGGACGACCCGACGCAGCGCTGCCCCGACATCGGCCGTGCCCGTTCCATGCTCGGCTGGCGGCCGGAGGTGGGCCTCGAGGACGGGCTCGCCCGCACGATCGCCCACTTCGACCGCCTGCTGGGCGTCGGGTCGGCCCGGGCGGTGCCGGGAAGCGTGGCGGGCGGACTGGTGGCCGGCTGATCGGCCGCCGACACGGAAGGATCTGGTTCCGATGCGCATCGCGGTGATCGGCGGCGGCTACGTGGGGCTGGTCTCGGCCGCCTGCTTCGCCGAGTTCGGCATCGAGGTGGCCGTCGTGGAAGCGCAGCCGGACCGGCTGGCGGCGCTGCGCCAGGGCCGGATCCCGATCTACGAGCCCGGCCTCGACGTGCTGGTGGCCGGCAACATCGCCGCCGGCCGGCTGTCGTTCGGCGACAGCGTCGCCGGCGCGGTGGCAGGTGCGGAGGCGATCTTCATCGCGGTGGGCACGCCGCCGCGCAACGGCGACGGCCACGCCGACCTCACCTACGTGTTCGCCGCCGCCGAGCAGGTGGCGCGCGCCATGACCGCGCACGCGGTGATCGTCACCAAGTCCACCGTGCCGGTCGGCACCGGCCGGCGCATCGCGGAGCTGGTGGCGCGCCTGCGGCCCGACCTCGACGTCGACGTCGCCTCCAACCCCGAGTTCCTGCGCGAGGGCTCGGCCATCAACGACTTCATGCGCCCCGACCGGGTGGTGATCGGCACCGACACCACGGCACCGGGGGCGGCGCGTGCCCAGGAGATCCTGCGCCGGCTCTACCGCCCGCTCTACCTGATCGAGGCGCCGATCCTGTTCACCAGCCTGGAGAGCGCCGAGCTCATCAAGTATGCGGCCAACTCGTTCCTGGCGATGAAGATCTCCTTCATCAACGAGATGGCCGACCTGTGCGAGCGCGTCGGCGCCGACGTGCACGAGCTGGCCCGCGGCATCGGGCTCGACCGCCGCATCGGCCCGAAGTTCCTCCACCCCGGCCCAGGCTACGGCGGCTCGTGCTTCCCCAAGGACACGCTCGCCCTGATGCGGATCGCCCAGGAGAACGGCGCCCCGTCGCGGCTGGTGGAGGCGACGGTCGCGGTCAACGAGGCGCGCAAGGCCTCCATGGCGGCCCGCATCATGTCCGCCTGCGGCGGCTCGGTGCGCGACAAGGCGGTCGCGGTGCTGGGGCTCACCTTCAAGCCCGGGACCGACGACATGCGCGACGCGCCGTCGATCCCGATCATCCACCGGCTGGTGGAGAACGGCGCCGAGGTGCGCGTCTTCGACCCGGCGGGCATGGACAGCGCGCGGCCGCACCTGCCGGCGCACGGCGTCGACTACTGCACCGACGCGCTGGACGCCGCCACCGGCGCCGACGTCCTGATCGTGCTGACCGAATGGAACGAGTTCCGCGCCCTTGCCCCGTCCCGCCTT
>CAXUBN010000408.1:0-2351 GCA_964249255.1 uncultured Acetobacteraceae bacterium
GCGTGGAGTCGTTCGACACGTTGCGGGCGATGCTGAACGCCCGCCGCGGCGGACGGCGCCGCTACGAGATCGAACATACGAGCGACCCGGATCACGGGCTGGCGGCGCTCCGGGCGGCCAACCACGACTGCTACATGGTGGACTACCGGCTGCGCGGCGTGAGCGGGCTCGACCTGGTGCGCGCGGCACGGGCGGCGGGCGTGATGCGGCCGATCGTGATGCTGACCGCCTCCAACATGGTCGACCACGAGGCGGCGGAGGCGGGTGCCAACGATTTCCTGGTCAAGGGCGGCTTCGACCGGGCGATGCTGGAGCGGACCATCCGCTACGCGGTGGGCAACGCCGACAGCATCCGGCGGCTGGCCGAGCTGAACGGCACGCTGGAGGAGCTGGTGGCGGAGCGGACCCGGCAGTACGCCGATGCCAACGCCCGGCTGCTCGACCAGATCGCGGCCCGCGAGCAGGCGGAGGTGGCGCTGCTCCGGGCCGAGCGGCTGCAGGCGCTGGGCCGCATGACCGGCACGGTGGCGCACGACTTCAACAACATCCTGACCGCCCTGTTCGGTAGCCTTGAGCTGCTGAAGCGCCGGCTGGGCCCGGACGCGGAGCCGCGCATCGCCTCGCCGCTGGCCAACGCGGTCGAGGCGGCCCGGGTCGGCGAGCGCATGGTGGAAGGGCTGCTGGCGTTCGCGCGGCGCCGCCCGCTGGCGCCGCGCCTGCTGCAGGTGAACGACGTGATCACCGAAACGCTGCCGCTGCTGCGGCTGACCGTGGGCGACGCGGTCGCGGTCTCGACCGAACTGGCGCCAGCGCTGCCGCCGGTGCTGGTCGACCGCGAGCAGCTGGAGCGGGCGCTCCTGAACCTGGCCTCCAACGCCCGCGACGCGATGCGGGACCAGGCGGACGCGCGGCTGCTGCTGCAGACGGCGCCGTTGGGCGGCGGCGACCGGGTGGCGCTGGTGGTGGCCGACAACGGTCCGGGCATGTCGCGGGACACGCTGGACCATGCGTTCGAGCCGTTCTTCAGCACCAAGGACGTGGGGCAGGGGACCGGACTCGGGCTGGCGCAGGTCTACGGCTTCGCGCAGCAGTCGGGCGGCACCGCGCTGATCGAAAGCCGTCCGGGCGACGGCGTGCGGGTGCGGCTGGTGATGCCGGCGGCGCCGGCCGAGGAAGCGCCCACGCAAGGCCCGCCCACGCAGGGCCCGCCGACCCAGGGGACGGATCCCGTCCTGCTCGCCGGATCGGCATGAGCGATGGCGGCGGGGCGCCGGCGGGCGAGACGGGCCAGGCGGGGTTCGAGGCCGAGCTGATCGCGGTGCTGGTGGCGGTGCGCGACAACGCGCCGCAGGTGCTGACCCTGGACGACACCGGGGCGCTGCCGGCGGGACCGCTGGAGCCGGACCACCGGTCCCTGCAATCGGGCATGCGCAACTGGGTCGAGCGCACCACCCAGCATCCGCTGGGCCACGTCGAGCAGCTCTACACCTTCGCCGACAAGGACCGCAGCGGGCCGGCCGGGCGGGCGATCTCGATCAGCTACCTCGCGCTGACCCGGCTGATCCCGAACGAGACCGGCTGGCGCGGCTGGTACCGCTACTTCCCGTGGGAGGATCAACGCGCCGAGCCGGGGCGGCGGCTGGCCGAACGGCTGGCGCGCCAATTGGGCGACTGGGCCGAGGCCTCGCCGACCGGGATGGGCGAGCCGCGGCGGGAGCGGGTGCGGATCAACTTCGGCACCGGGACCTCGGGAGCCCAGGCCTGGGACGACGAGCTGGTGCTGCAGCGCTACGAGCTGCTCTACGAGGCCGGCCTGGTGGCCGAGTCGCGGGTGCCCGGGGGAGCGGCAACGGGGGTCGGGCAGCCGATGCCGCGCGACCACCGGCGCATCCTGGCCACCGGGATCGCCCGGCTGCGGACCCGGATCAAGTATCGCCCGGTGTTCTTCGAGCTGATGCCCGACAGCTTCACGCTGCTGGAGCTGCAGCTGACGGTGGAGGCGCTGTCGGGCGTGCGGCTGCACAAGCCGAACTTCCGCCGGCTGATCGAGCAGGGCGCGCTGGTGGAGGAGACCGGGGCGATCAGCACCATCCGGCGTGGCCGCCCGGCGAAGCTGTTCCGCTTCCGCGGCGAGGTCGTGCGGGCCCGGCAGGTCGCCGGCTCCAAGCTGCCGGTGATGCAGACCGGCACGGCGGGCGGATAGGCCCAGGCGGCGGATCAACTCAGGGGGCGGACAGCCTCAGGCGGCGGGCGGCAGACCTGCCAGGACCGACAACGCCGCATGGCACACCGCCTCGTCCTGGTCCGGCCGGGCGCCGGAACAGCCGACGCCGCCCACCACGGTCCCATCC
>CAXUBN010000409.1:0-2337 GCA_964249255.1 uncultured Acetobacteraceae bacterium
GCGCTGATCTCCGTCGCCCGCGGCACCTGGCCGGACCGCTGGACCGCGCTGACGCCCAGCCCGGTGCTCCTGTCCAGCTGGGTGGGCTACGACACCGACGGCCGCACCGACATCGGCTGGTGGGACACGCTGCGGCTGCGGCTGCGCATGAAGCAGCTGCAGCTGGAGCGGCTCGGGGCGCAGTTGGCCGCCCTGTCCGCGCCGCCCGCGGCCTTGCGGGACCGCGTCGCCGGCGCCGTGGAGGCGGTGGGCGCGCAGATCGCGGCCGCCCCCACGCAGGCCGATCCGCAGCAGGTCGCCACCTTCGCCCGCGCCCTGGTCGATCACCGCGACGCCGCGATCCCAGCGCCGGACGCGCTGGAGACCGAGTTCGCGGCGGCGTTGCGGACCGCGCCCGAACCGGACCGCCTGCCGCTGGCCGTGGCCCGTGCCGGCTTCGTGTCGCACGGCATGGGCATCGCCCACACCCATGTCCGGCTGAACAGCACGCAGATCCACAACGTGGCGCGGCAACGGCTGGGCATCGAGGACAGCCCGGAGAACCCGGGGCAGCGCCGCGCCCTGCTGGCGGCCATCAACGACGCGCTGTCGGAGGTGACGCCGGTGCCGGTCGATTTCGGCGCCCTGTTGTTCGAGCAGGCCTCGGCCGCCCGGCTGATGATGACGGTGGCGCAGATCGGCAAGCATATCGACGCCGCGAGCCCGGTCCGCTTCCTGATTGCCGAGACCGAGAGCGGCTACACCCTGCTGGTGGCCTTGTGGCTGGCGCGGCTGTTCGGCATCGAGGACAGGATCGAGATCTCGCCGTTGTTCGAGACCCGCGCCGCGCTGATGGCGGGCAGCCGCATCGTGGAGGAGGCGCTGCACTCGCGGCACTACCGCGACTACCTGCGCCGCACCGGCCGGCTGGCCCTGCAGTTCGGATACTCGGACTCCGGCCGCTATGTCGGCCAGCTCGCCGCGACCTACCTGATCGAGCGGCTGCGGCTCAAGATCGCCGACCTGCTGACCCGGCGAGGCCTCGGCGACGTCGAGGTGATCCTGTTCGACACCCACGGCGAGAGCATCGGCCGGGGCGCGCACCCGTTCTCCCTGGCCGACCGGCTCGACTACCTGTCCACCCCGCACAGCCGCCTGGCGCTGCAGGCGGCCGGCATCTCCTATCGCGAGGAGGCCGCGTTCCAGGGCGGCGACGGCTACCTGCTGTTCGGCACGCAGGAGCTGGCCGACGCGGTGATCGCCACGGTGGCCGAGCACGCCTTTGCCACCGTGCGGCAGGAGCGCGACCCGATCTACGACGAGCCCGACTTCTCGGCCGACTTCTTCGCCGCCATCGGTCTCGGCATGACCGAGCTGGTCGAGGACCCGGGCTATGCGGCGCTGCTGGGCGCCTTCGGACCAGCCTTGATCGACCGCACCGGCTCGCGCCCGGCCGCCCGCCAGACCGACGGCGCCGGCGCCGCGGTGCGCATCCGCCATCCGCGCGAGCTGCGCGCGATCCCCAACAACGCGATCCTGCAGCAGCTCGGGTGGTGCGCCAACACGCTGCAGGGGCTGGGCCTGGCCGCGGCCCGCCACCCCGACACGTTCGAGGAGTTCCTGCTGAAGAGCCCGCGCTTCCGGCGCGCGCTCGACTTCGCCGCCCATGCGCTCGCCCATTCCGACCGCGACGTGCTGCGCGCGATCGTGCTGACGCTGGATCCAGGCGTCTGGCTCGACCGCGCCGCGCACGAGGCCGATCCCGCCCGCCGCACCGCGCTCGCGACGCTGTCGGCCGGGCTGGAGCGGCTCGACCTTTGGGCCGTCACGCAGTCGATGTTCCGCCGCATCCAGGCCGACCACCTGGCGCTGCGCACCGCCTGGCCCGACGCGCCGCGCATGGCGCTGCCCGAGGTGCTGCTGCACGCGATCCGGCTCACCCTGATCGAGCGCATCTGGCTGTTGTCCACCCGCATCCCCTACTTCTCGCCGCGCCACGGCTTCACGCGGGAAGCGCTGGACGACCAGGTGCTGCGCCTCGAGATCCCGGGCGTGCTCGCCGAGCTGGCGGAGATCTTCCCGTCCGCCCCGGACCAGACGGTGCGGCTCGACTTCCGCGAGCAGGCCGGCCCCCGCTCCGCCAACGCCTACAGCCGGGAGGACGCCGAGATCTTCCAGCCGATGCGCCGGTTGTTCGAGCTGGTCCGCGAGATCAGCGTGGCCGTGATGCACGGCGTCGGCGCGTTCGGCTAGCGACGGCGGGGCGGGGGCGGCAGGGTGACGCACGTGTCCACCAGGCGGCGCGGCTGGCGCCTCCTCGAGCCGCCGCCACCGCGTGCCGTGCCCCTCCCGGTGGCC
>CAXUBN010000410.1:0-2332 GCA_964249255.1 uncultured Acetobacteraceae bacterium
GCCGCGGGCCTTGCGCTGCTCAGGGGGCGTGCGGCCCAGCTCCTTCAGCAGCGCGGTCAGCCGGCCGGACTTGCCCAGGGTGCCGACGCGGACCGCGTCCCAGGCGCGGTGGTCGGCCGCCGCCGTGAGCGAGGTCAGCGTGTCCAGCCTTAGCGCGTCCAGATCGTCGGCCATCGTCGTCCTTGGCAACGGGGCGGGTCCAGTTCGTATACCGGGCCCGCGGCGGGCGACCGCCTTAACCGATCCCGCCCGTGCCTGCCAGCATCGGGACCAGCATTCGGGTCGGGATCCCCGCCGTCACTTGCGGGCGAACAGCTTGAGCCAGCGGTTGGTACGCGGCGCGCGGGTCACCGCGGTGTCGTTGCTGATCGTGAGCATTGGCGCGGACTGGGTCAGCAACGCCTGATCGAACCAGTTGATGGACCCGGCCTTCACTGGCGCCTGCTGTTCCCCGATCGGCAACGGCACGAACCGCTCCTGCTCACCCAAGATCTCGGGTACCACCTGCGGCAAGCCGACCTGGTTCACGCTGAGGTAACGCCCGCCGCTGCGGATGGCGACGGCATGGTCTCCTGCCGGCACCAGTTCGGGAGCTGTGAAATCGGGATCGGCGGCCGACAGCGTCACCGGGATCTCGCGGCTTTCCGAGCGGATAAAGAACACCCAGGCGCCGTCCACCTGCTTGGCATGGATCGCTACGAGGTGGGGGTGGTTGAGTACGTTGCGGTCCAGGTAGATCGATCGGGTGTTCAGGTCATAGGCGAGGAAGCTGCCGTGGTAGGACATCAGCAGGCACAGCTTGCACGCGATCACGGTGTCGATGACCGGCCCGTCGGCGACCGCCGCATTGTCCAGGTCGAGCTGCATCACCTCCCGGGCGACAAGCGCGAAGTGGCTGGCGGCCAGCTGGCGTTGGCCCTTGGCGAACAGCCGGTAGACGAGGACCAGGTTGATCGGGTCCGCCAGCATGGTCTTGTATTCGATGTTCCTGGTCAGGCGCGGCGAGCGGAAGACGCGGGCGCACATCTCCGGCTTCTGGTAGGTTGCCTTGCGGATGGTCCGGAGCATGAACTGCGAGGTAGCGCGGCGGATCTCGTTCATCTCGCGGGCGAATGCTCCCCGATCGTCCAACTGCACGGCTGCCATCAGCAGCGAGAACATCTTCGGCGTCCAGGACGCGTTGTAGATTTCGTGGCTGGCGAGCGGTACCGTGACGAACTCGACCATCGGCAGGTGCTTGCGGATCAGGACGCTGTCATACGTGTCGGTGCTGTCGAACGGATCGTAAAGCGAGATGATGCGGCCGTGGCAGTCCGTCGCCTTCAGCCCCATGCCCTTGAACTCGGGCCGATAGACGACGCCGTGGTGCTGCATCGACTGGATCAGGATATTGCGGTGGCGGTCCGACGGCAGTTCGAGCTCGTCCGGATCCATCGAGTAGAACGACGAGCAGGCGACCACGTAGTCGGCCCGGAGCGCCCTCGAATGCTTGATCGCCGCGAAGGCACCCATCGACTGACCGAACACGATCACCTTCCGGTCGCCGCGGACCTGATCGACGATCCGGGCCACAGTCTCCATCTCGGGCGACATGTAGAAGCCCTTGACGTGGTTGATCACGCCGATGCACGAGATGTCGGCGCGCTCAACCAGGTTCTTGGCGAAGTAATAGTTATCGCCGTGCTGCTCGTGATGCAGTTCCGAGAACGTGACCAGAAGGTAGTCCGAGTCACCTCGATGGTGGAAGGCCGCGATCTCGCTGCCCGAGTAGACGATCGTTGCCACCCTAACCCCCCGCAACCCATGCGTGTATCGCCGGGTCGGTCTCGGATATCCCCGTCAATGACGTCGGGCAACGGAAATCGCTAATGAGGATCGTTTTTTAATCTTTTCAATTAATTGTCATGGGGCCACCCGTCACCGACCCCCATCACGGCATTACCCGCGGCAAGGGCCGGCACGGCCTTGTCGGTCAAGCCGCGATCGCGGCCTGCACCTTCTCCACGATGACGGCGAACGATGCCGGATCATCGTAGGCGATCGCCGCCAACACCTTGCGGTCGATCGCGATCTCGGCCTTGTTGAGCCCGGCGACAAACCGGCTATAGGTCAGACCGTGCTCGCGCACCGCTGCGTTGATGCGCTGGATCCACAGGCCCCGGAAGTCGCGCTTCTTGTTTCGGCGGTCGCGATATGCGTACTGGAGTGACTTCTCCAGCCGCTCCAGCGCGATCCGATAATTGGTCGAGGAGCGACCGACAAAGCCCTTGGATTGTGCCAGGACCTTCTTGTGACGGGCGTGCGTGGTGACGCCCCGCTTGACGCGTGCCAT
>CAXUBN010000411.1:0-2329 GCA_964249255.1 uncultured Acetobacteraceae bacterium
GCTGGCGCCCCGGTCCGCCACCCCCCCGCCGGGCTCGCCAGGCCGCCGCTCCAGCAGCGGCACGGCATGCGGCAGTTCGTGCGCCGGCCCCGGCGCCAGCACGAACGCCACCGCGCGTCCGGCGGCATCGGCGCCGCGATTGCCCGCACGCTGCACGCCCAGGGCGCCGTCGTAGCGCTGTCCGGCACGAGGCGGGACGCGCTGGACGCGCTGGCCGCCGAGCTGGATGCGGCATCGCCGGGCCGTGCCCATGCCTGTCCCGCCGACCTGGCCGACCCCGCCGCCCCGGACGCGCTCGTGGCTGCCGCGGAGGCCGCGGCCGGCCTGCCGCTCCAGGTGCTGGTGAACAACGCGGGCCTCACCCGCGACACGCTGGCGCTGCGCATGAAGGACGCCGACTGGACCGCCGTGCTGGAGGTGGACCTGGCGGCACCGTTCCGGCTGGCGCGGGCGGCGCTCAAGGGCATGCTGCGGCGGCGGGCCGGGCGCATCGTGTCGATCGCCAGCATCGTCGGCGTCACCGGCAACGCAGGCCAGAGCAACTACGCCGCCGCCAAGGCCGGGCTGATCGGCATGAGCAAGTCGCTGGCGCAGGAGGCCGGCTCGCGCGGCGTCACCGTGAACGTGGTGGCGCCGGGTTTCGTCGCCACCGCCATGACCGACAAGCTGTCCGCCGAGCAGAAGGACCGGCTGGTCGGCGCGATCCCGCTCGGGCGCATCGGCACGCCGGAGGATGTGGCGGCCGCGGTGCTGTATCTCGCCTCGCCGGAGGCGGGCTGGGTCACCGGCGCCACGCTGCACGTGAACGGCGGCATGGCGATGAGCTGAGTTCGTTACGGCCCGTCCACGCTCGGCTTGGCGGCCGCGCGTGAACCATGCTAATCGCCCGCTGCTTCGTCCGAGCGGGTTTGAACCACCCCGCCAAGCAGGTCGCCGACCTCCGGTCACGGCGGCAAGGGCGGGTCAGGACAGGACGAACGCGTCAGGAACCGCCCGCTCACCAGGGGCAGACAGGAAGCAGACAGATGAGCGAAATCGCCGACAAGGTTAAGAAGATCGTGGTCGAGCACCTCGGCGTCGAGGAGACCAAGGTGACCCCGGAGGCTTCGTTCATCGACGACCTGGGCGCCGACAGCCTGGACACGGTGGAGCTGGTCATGGCGTTCGAGGAGGCCTTCGGCGTGGAGATCCCCGAGGACGCGGCCGAGAAGATCAGCACGGTCAAGGACGCGATCGACTACATCGAGAAGCAGAAGGCGGCCTGACGCCCGGGCGTCGAAGCGGGCGGGTGCGCCGTGGACGCTAGCGCCGGGTCGGGCCAGGGCATGGGTACGGGCCGGCGGCGCGTCGTCGTCACCGGGATGGGCATCGCGAGCCCGCTCGGCATCGGCATCGAGACGGTCTGGTCCCGGCTGCTGGAGGCACGGTCCGGCATCGGCGCCATCACCGCCTTCGACGCGTCCGACCTGCCGGCGCAGGTGGCGGGCGAGGTGCCCGCCGGCCTCGGCGCCGCCGGCGGGCTCACCCTCGACGAATGGGTCCCGCACAAGGACCAGAAGAAGATGGACCGGTTCATCCATCTGGGCTTGGTCGCGGCCGCCGAGGCGGTGGCCGACAGCGGCTGGGTGCCCCGGAGCGAGCCGGAGCAGGAGGCCACCGGCGTCATGATCGGCTCGGGCATCGGCGGGCTGCAGTCGATCTACGACGCGTCCCTGCAGGTGGCCGCCGGCAAGGCGCGCCGGCTGTCGCCGTTCTTCATCCCGTCGGCGCTGATCAACCTGGTGTCCGGCCACGTTTCGATCCGCTACGGCTTCAAGGGCCCGAACCATTCCGCCGTCACCGCCTGCGCCACCGGGGTGCACGCGATCGGCGACGCCGCGCGGCTGATCATGCTCGGCGACGCCGACGTGATGGTGGCGGGCGGCGCCGAGGCGGCGGTGTGCGCGCTGGGCATCGCCGGGTTCTGCGCGTCGCGCGCGCTGTCCACCGGCTTCAACGCCACGCCCGAGCGGGCGTCCCGCCCCTGGGACCAGGACCGCGACGGCTTCGTCATGGGCGAGGGGGCCGGCATCGTGGTGCTCGAGGAGTATGAGCACGCGCGCGCGCGGGACGCCAGGATCTACGGCGAGGTGATCGGCTACGGCCTGTCCGGCGACGCCCACCACATCACGGCGCCGGCTGAGCACCATGCCGGCGCCCACCGGGCGATGCGGAAGGCGATCACCAGCGCCGGGGTGATCCCGGCCGACATCCAGTACGTGAACGCGCACGGCACCTCGACCATGGCCGACGACCTTGAGCTGGAGGCGGTCGAGACGCTGTTCGGCGA
>CAXUBN010000412.1:0-2317 GCA_964249255.1 uncultured Acetobacteraceae bacterium
CAACTGATCCACAGACAGGTTGCGAAGATCACCAGGATGAGAAACGCGGTCCAGACGGGGATAACGGCCGGGGGTCATGGTCCTCTCCGCCTTAGTTCCGACGCTCGACCACGTAGCGCGCCAGCGCCCGCAGCCCGTCCGCCTCGGGGCCGAAGCCCTCCAAGGCGGCCTCGGCGTGCCGTGCCAGCCGCTCGGCCTCGGCGCGGGCGCCATTGATGCCGAGCAGGGCCACGAAGGTGGACTTGCCGGCCTCGGCATCCTTGCCGGCGGTCTTGCCCAGCTGCTCGGCGCTCTCGGTGGCGTCGAGCACGTCGTCGGCGACCTGGAACGCGGCGCCCAGCTGGCGGCCATACTCCGCGATCACCTGTCGCCCGGCGGTGTCGGCACGACCCAGGATGGCGCCGGCCTCGGCGCTGAAGCGGATCAGCCGGCCCGTCTTGAGCGCATGGAGCCGCTCGACCTCGGCAAGCGCCAGCGTCCGGCCCTCGCCCTCCATGTCGATCATCTGGCCGCCAACCATGCCGGCGGCGCCGGCAGCCTCGGCCAGCGCCGCCACCAGCGCCACCCGCACGCCGGCGTCCGGGTGCGTCAGCGGGTCGGCCAGCGTGGCGAAGGCCAGGCACTGCAGCGCGTCGCCGGCCAGGATGGCGGTGGCTTCGTCGAACCGGACGTGGGTCGAGGGCTGGCCGCGGCGCAGGTCGTCGTCATCCATCGCCGGCAGGTCGTCGTGCACCAGGGAATAGGCGTGCAGCATCTCGATCGCCGCCGCCGCCCGTGCCGCGCCGGCGATGGGGGCGCCGAACAAGGCCGCCACCTCCATCGCAAGGTAGCCGCGCAGCCGCTTGCCGCCGCCAAGCGCCGCATAGCGCATGGCCTCGATCAGTTTCGCCTCCCCGCCCGGCACCGGCGGCATCAGCCGATCCAGCGCCCGTTCGACCTCGCCTGCCCGTTGCAGTAGCGACTCGGTCAGGGTGGCGGCGTCGGTCCAGGACGCGGATGCCGCGTGCGCATGCCCGGAGGGGATGCCGGCAGCGGTTTCGAGGTCGAGACGGTGCGGCGGCTCGCGCTGCAGCACGGAGCCGGACGGAATGCCGGAGGCGGTGATGTCGTTCACGTCGCGGGGGCCTTCAATCGAGCCTTTGCATGGCCAACGAGCCGTCCGTCCGCTCGACGATCGCCTGCACGCGCGCCTCCGCCTCGCCGAGCTTGGCCTCGCAGTGCCGCCGCAGCGCCGCACCGCGCTCGTAGGAGCTGATCGCGTCCTCCAGCCTTTGCTGGCCGCCTTCCAGCCCGCGTACGATCCGCTCGAGCTCGCCCAGCGCATCCTCGAACGAGAGCGACGACACGGTATCGGACATCCGGGGAACTCCAGCGCGCGGAAGCGCAATCGCTTAACCTCAACCCGGGCAAAGGCCAAGGGCTACGGCAGCGGCCGGGGGGTGAGGGCCGCGGAGGCGGTCGGACTCAATCGGTCCGGCGCCGGATCACGAAGCTCAGCAGGCCGTTCTCCTCGCCGAATGCGACCAGCGCATGGCCGGTCTCCCCGCAGAACGCGCGGAAGTCGGCGATCGCGGCCCGGTCGGTCGCCAGCACGCGCAGCCGCTCGCCGCCCCTCATGCCGCGCAGGGTCCGGTTGGCGCGCAGCACCGGCAGCGGGCACCCGAGTCCTTTGACGTCGAGCAGGACCTCGGGTCCCGAGCCAGGTTGTGACGAGCCAGGCTGCGTCGGGCGCGATTGTGGAGGGTCGGCCATCGCGCCATCCTGCCACCCTCGGCACGGCGGCGCGAGGTGGGGAGGGTGTGATGGCGGATTTCCGAATCGGCATCGATTTCGGCGGCACCAAGATCGAGATCATCGCCATCGGCAACGACGGGCGCGAGGTGCGCCGCCAGCGCGTGCCCAATCCACTCGAGTACGACGCCTCGATTCGTGCCGTCCGCGACCTGGTCGAGGCGGCCGAACATGCCCTGGAGGGCACCGCCACCGTGGGTCTAGGCATCCCGGGTGCTGTCAGCCCCGACACCGGCCTGGTCAAGAACGCCAACTCGACTTGGCTCAACAACCGGCCGTTCGGCCGCGACCTGTCCGCGGGCCTCGGCCGGGAGGTGCGGGTCGAGAACGATGCTAACTGCTTCGCGCTGTCGGAGGCGGTGGATGGTGGAGGCGCCGGCCACGCGATCGTGTTCGGGGTGATCCTGGGCACCGGGGTCGGCGGCGGCATCGTGGTGAACGAGCGTGTGCTGGTCGGCCGGCACAGCATCGCCGGCGAATGGGGCCACACCCCGCTGCCCTGGGCCGAGCAGGAGGAGCGGCCCGG
>CAXUBN010000413.1:0-2304 GCA_964249255.1 uncultured Acetobacteraceae bacterium
CTCTCAACGCGCTGCGCGACGAGATTGCGGCGGAAATACAGGCACGACGCCAGAACCTTGATGCTTAGGCGCTGGAGGCCCGGCTGCTGGACGAGCGGGTGGACGTGACGCTGCCGCCGGCGCCGGAAGCTCTGGCTGCGCTGTCCGGCAGCCTGCATCCGCTCGGTCGCACCGTGGACGAGATGACGGCGATCTTCGGCGCCATGGGCTTCAGCGTCGCCGAGGGTCCCGACATCGAGACCGACTGGCACAACTTCTCCGCCCTCAACACCCCGGCGCACCACCCGGCGCGCACCGATCACGACACCTTCTACCTGCCGCCGCTGCCGGGCGAGGCCGTGGGCACCCGGGTGCTGCGGACCCAGACCTCCGGGGTGCAGATCCGTACCATGCTGGAGTGGGCCAGGCGGGAGGGGCCGCCGCCAATCCGCATCATCGTGCCGGGCCGCACCTACCGCGCCGACCACGACGCCACCCATTCGCCGATGTTCCACCAGTGCGAGGGGCTGGTGGTCGGCCCGGCCAGCGGACCTGATGCCATCACGCTGGGCCACCTGAAGGGCACGGTGATCGAGTTCCTGCGCGCCTTCTTCGCGCTGCCGTCGCTGCCGGTGCGGTTCCGCGCCTCGTACTTCCCGTTCACCGAGCCGTCGATGGAGGTCGACATCGGCTGGAGCCGGCTCACCGGCGAGATTGGGGGCGGGGAGGACTGGCTGGAGGTGCTGGGCTCCGGGATGGTGCATCCCCGGGTGCTGGCCAATTGCGGACTTGATCCGTCCCGATGGCAGGGCTTTGCGTTCGGCATGGGCATCGAGCGGTTGACCATGCTCAAGCACGGCATCCCCGACCTGCGCGCGTTCTTCGAGGGCGACGGGCGCTGGCTCCGGCACTACGGCACGGGCGCGCTGTCGCCGGCGAGCCTGCACGAGGGGATCTGATCGGTGCGGTTCACGCTGTCCTGGCTGCGCGACCACCTGGACACCGCGGCGACGGTGCCGGAGATCGCCGCCGCGCTGAACCGGATCGGGCTCGAGGTCGAGGGCATCGAGAACCCCGGCGCGGCGCTGGCCCCGTTCCGGACCGCGCGCATCCTGTCGGCCGAGCAGCATCCGAATGCCGACCGGCTGCGCGTGTGCCGGGTCGATACCGGCCTCGACGGGGCGGGGGGAGAGGTGCAGCCGGTGCAGGTGGTGTGCGGCGCGCCCAATGCGCGCGCCGGCATCGCGGTGATCTTTGCACCCCCCGGGACCCTCATCCCCGGCAGCGGCGCCACCATCAAGGCTGGCGCGATCCGCGGCGAGCGCAGCGACGGCATGCTGTGCAGCCTGCGCGAGCTGGGGCTGGGCACCGAGCATGATGGCATCGCCGAGCTGCCACCGAACACCACGCCGGGCCAGTCCTACGCGAACTTCGCCGGGCTCGACGACCCGGTGATCGAGATCGCCGTCACCCCCAACCGCGGCGACGCGCTGGCGGTGCGCGGCATCGCCCGCGACCTGGCCGCGGCCGGGCTCGGCCACCTGCGGCCCTGGCTGGCGCAGACGGTGGAGGGCCGGTTCGACAGCCCGGTCCGATGGGAGAACGCGTTCCCGGAGTTCTGCCCGTTCGTGCTCGGCCGCACGATCCGCGGCGTTCGCAACGGTCCGTCGCCCGCCTGGCTGCAGGAGCGGCTGCGTGCGGTGGGGCTGCGGCCGATCAGCGCGCTGGTCGACGTCACCAACCATTTCAGCCTCGACCTGGGCCGACCGCTGCACGTGTTCGACGCGGACCGGGTCGCGGGCGGGGTGCTGACGCTGCGGCGCGGCGCCGGCGAGGTGCTGCGGGCCCTGGACGGACGGGACTACCGGATGGACCCGGAGGACTGCGTGATCGCCGACGCCGCCGGCGTGCAGTCCCTGGCCGGCGTGATGGGCGGCGAGGCGACCGGCGCCGACGACGATACGACCACCGTGTTCGTCGAGTGCGCGCTGTTCGATCCGGTGCGGGTGGCGCTGTCGGGCCGCCGGCACGGGATCGGCTCGGAGGCGCGGCAGCGCTTCGAGCGCGGCATCGACCCGGCGCTGCCGGTGGCGGCGCTGGAGGCGGCCACCCGCATGATCCTGGAGCTGTGCGGCGGCGAGGCGAGCGAGGTGGTGTCGGCGGGCGCGGAGCCGGATTGGCGGCGCGAGGCGACCCTGCGGTTCGGGCGCATCGCCACCCTGGGCGGGCTCGCCGTGGCGCCGGACGATGCCGTGCACGCGTTGGAACGGCTCGGCTTCGCGCTGCGGACCCGCGACGCGGACCATGCCGTGTTCGCGGTGCCGT
>CAXUBN010000414.1:0-2298 GCA_964249255.1 uncultured Acetobacteraceae bacterium
GCCAAGGCCGGGGCCAGGGCTGGGGCCAGGGCTGGGGGCACGGTCGCGCTCAGCGCCGCTGCCGCGTGCCGCGCATGCGCAGCCGCAGCCACGGATGGCGCCCCTCCACGAACTCCACCATGGCGCGCTTGTTGCCATCCTGCTCGGTGATGGCGTTGACCATCGAGCGGGCGTGCACGCGGTAGTCGGCGAGCTCCTCGCGTACGGCGAGGCCGAACTGGCCCAGCTCGACCAGCCGGCACCACAGGCTGAAATCCTCCCATCCCATGGCGTCGCGGCGCACGTAGTAGCCGCCCCCGGCGGCCCAGGCCCATTTCGCCACCATGGCCATGGCGTCGATGTAGTTGCCCGACGCCAGGTGCTGCGGGTCGAACGCCTCGTCGCCGGTGAGCGCGTCGCTTCCGCCGAACTGGCGGATGGCCGGATAGGCGAACGCCGCCAGCGGCTCGGCCTCCAGCGCCCGCAGCAGGCGCGCGCACGCCTCGGGCCGTAGCCGGTTGTCGGAGTCCAGCACCATCACCCAGGGCGTTTCCGCCTCGCTGAAGGCGAGGTTGCGGGCCCCGCCCAGCCCGGCGTTGCGCGCGGTGCGCAGGATCCGCAGCCGGTTGAAGCGCAACCGATGGCGCTCGGCCCAGTCCAGCAGAAGCGCCACCGAGCCGTCGCTCGAGCCGTCGTCGACCACCACCAGGTCGATCGGCCCCAGCGTCTGCGCCGCCACCGACTCCAGCGCCTCGCCGAGATGCGCCTCGTAGTTAAAGGAGGTCATGCCGACCGTGACGGCCGCCTCGCCCAGCGCGTCGTGGGAGAACAGCACGACGCCGTCCGGCACCTCGGGCGGCGCCGCCCCGCGATACGGCCCGCGGTGCAACGCCAGCTCGGACGCCCTGGCGCCGGCGGCGCCCCCGTTCAGCCCATCCAGCAGCTGGCCCCACAGCTCGGCCAGGCGACGCGGACCGAACCGCCACAGCGCATCGTGGTAGGCGTTGCGGGCGACTCGGCGCCGCAGGTCGGGATCGCGCACCAGACACAGCAGCGTGCGCTCCCAGCCGGCCTCGTCCTCCGGCAGGAATCCGGTGACGCCGTCCGCGACCGCGTCCCGGAACGGCGCAGTGGGCGTGGCGACCAGGCAGGCGCCGGCCAGCGCCGACTCGAAGTACTTGAGCTCGCTCTTGCTCTCGCAGAACGGGTTGCCGCGCTCCAGCGGGCACAGCGACACGTCGAAGCGGGCCAGCTCGCCCGGCAGGTCGCCCAGCGGCACCATGTCCCGCCACTCGATGCGCGACAGCAGCGGCAGCAGCGCCGGGAACTCGTCCGGCAGCACCAGCCCCTCGCCGCTGGCGGGGTCGCGGAACAGCACCAGCACGGTGCTCGGGCAGGCCTCCAGCACCCGCGCCACGGCGCCGGCGATCGTGGCGAAGTCCTTCTGGTGGGTGCGGGTGCCGCCGGCGTAGCCGAGCCGGACCAGGCCGTCGTCCGCACGCTCGCCGCGCAACCGGACCGCGCGGCGCGCCGCGCGCTCGGTGGTGGCGTCGAACGTGTTCGGTAGCACGTGCACCACCGGATGCTGCGCGCCGACCGGCGTCGCCAGCGCCGCCGTGGTGGTGGTGCACAGGTCGCAGTTGCCCAGCGTGCGCTGCATCGACTGGAAGTAGGAGCGGGCCTCCGCCTCGGTGACGAAGGTGGTGCGGATGCCGTCGATGATCTCGGCCACCGCCAGCGCCGGCGCCACGATCAGGTCATCGATGTCGAACGCCACCCGGGTGCCGGCTGCGTGGGCCAGGCCGATCATCGTCTGCACGTGGCCGCTCCAGCCGGCCCGCCACAGCACCACGAGGTCGGCGGCGCCGAGGTTGTCCGGATTGACTTCCCCGATGTCGACCACCTCGGCGGCGTATCCGGCGGCGATGCAGACGGCGGCGGGGCGCGCCGTCCGGTAGCTGGCCCCGGGCGTCCCGGGCTCGCCGGCCACGAACAGCACGCGCCGGATCGTGCGCCAACGCCCGTCCGGGGTCATCGTCGACGGCGCGACCGGTGGCACGACTGGCGCTACGACTGGCACCACGACTGGCGACACGACAACGGCGGGTGGGGACGCGTCCGCCACCGGTTCCGGCCAGACCGTGGCCGCCGGCCCTCCGATCAACTCGTCCGGCCGGGGCTCCGTCGCTGGCCCGACCGGGTCCGCCGCGATCGCCGCCGCGACGACGTCCTCTGGCGGCGCGTCCGCGTGCCAGGCGGACCGCGGCGACGGAGACACCAGCGCGTTCGCTTGGCGCAGCGGCCGGGTCAGGCGCCAGG
>CAXUBN010000415.1:0-2296 GCA_964249255.1 uncultured Acetobacteraceae bacterium
GGCGAGGATGGCGTCGATGCCGGGCACCGCCTCGGCCAGGTGCAGCGCCGCGTTCTCCTCGCCGCCGCGGCGGGGCGCGTCCGAGATGCCGGCGTGGCACAGCGCCACCAGCAGGTCGCAGCGCCGGCGCAGCGCCGGCACGTGGCGCCGTGCCGCCTCCACGATGTCGCCAGCGGTGATCCGGCCGTCCAGCCGCGCCTTGTCCCAGATCATGATCTGCGGCGTCACCAGACCGATCACGCCGATGCGCAGCCGGTGGGTGGCGCCGTCCTCGTCCACCATGTCGCGCTCCAGCACGATCGTGGGCGGCAGCAGCGGCCCACCGCCCACCGTCTCGACGTTGGCGCAGGTGAACGGGAAGGCGGCCCCTTCCAGCGCCGCATGGAGGAAGTCCAGCCCGTAGTTGAACTCGTGGTTGCCGATCGTGGCGGCATCGTAGCCGAGCAGGTTCATCGCCCGCAGCATCGGATGGCCGTCCCCCGCCGCGAGGTGCCCGGGCAGCGCCATGTAGTCGCCGAGCGGATTGCCCTGGATGATGTCGCCGTTGTCGAACAGCAGGCTGTTGGCCGCCCCCTCCCGCGCCTCCGCCCGTGCCTGCGCGACCAGGGCGGCGACCCGGGCCAGCCCGACCGTGTTGTCCTGCCGCCCCTGGTAGTAGTCGTGGTCGTGGACGAACATGTGCAGGTCGGAGGTTTCGAGCAGCCGGACCCGCAGCCTCGCCGTCGGCCCGCTCATTCCGGGGTCGCCGCCGGCACGGTCAGATCGCCGCCTCGGCGAAGATCCGGGTGACGTCGCCGTTCCAGGCGCCATGGTATCGCGACAGCCAATGCTCGGCCTGGTTCGGCGCTCCGGCTACGATCGGCCGCAGCGGCGCCAGGTGGCGTCGCTCGTCCGAACCGTCCGCGTCGCGCAGCGCCCGCGCCGCCAGCCCGTCCTCGGCGATGAGGAGCATGCGTGCGGCCAGTGCGCGCACGGTGCCGCCGTCCCAGGGCGCGTCGAGCCCGCGCGCGGGCACCTGCGCCCGCAGCGCCACGTAATCGTTCCACGGTCGTTCGCGTACCAGCGCGTCCGCCGCCGCCAGCGCCGCGTCGTCGTAGAGCAGCCCCACCCATAATGCGGACTGCGCCACCATCATCGGGATCGATCCCGCGTCCGCGCCGCGCATCTCCAGGAAGCGCTTGATCCGCACGTCGGTGAAGATCGTCGTCAGATGGTCGTCGAAGTCGCCCAGCGTCGGCCGCGTGTTCTCCAGCCCGGGGAGCCCGCCTGGGCGGCCCGCCATCCAGTCGCGGAACGAGCCGCCGGCGACGTCGATCAGGCTGCCGTCGCGGTTGACGAAGTACATCGGCACGTCCAGCGCCCAGTCGACGAAGCGGCCGAACCCGAACCCGTCCTCGAAGAAGGGTGCGGGCATGCCGCTGCGCCGGTTGTCGGTGTCGGTCCACACGTCGGCGCGGGTGGACAGGAGCCCGTTCGGCCGGCCCTCGCTGAACGGCGCGTTGGCGAACAGGGCGGTGGCCACCGGCTGCAGCGCCAGCGACACGCGCAGCTTGCGCGCCATGTCGGCCTCCGAGCCGTAGTCGAGGTTCACCTGCACGGTGCAGGTGCGCAGCATCATGTCGAGCCCGCGCGTGCCGACCAGCGGCATGTAGCGGCGCATGATGGCGTAGCGGCTCTTGGGCATGAACGGCATGTCGCTGCGCCGCGCGGTCGGGTGGTGGCCGAGCGGCGCGAAGCCGAGCCCCAGACCGTCCGCCAGCGGCCTCAGCGCCGCCGCGTGGGTGTGCAGCTCGGCCTCGGTCTCGTGCAGGCTCGCCAGGGGGGCTCCGGACAGCTCGAACTGGCCGGCCGGCTCCAGAGACAGCGAGCCGCCCTTGTTGGGTCCCAGCCCCTTCAGGCCGATCAGCGCGCCGTTGTCGCGGATCGGCTCCCAGTCCGGGCCGGCGAAGCCCGTCAGCAGGTCGGCGATGCCGCGCGGCTCGTATGGCGGCGGCGACCAGACTGGCTCCGGTTGGCCGGGCAGGCGGAAGCCGAACTTCTCGTGCTCGGTGCCGATCCGCCATGCGTCGCGCGGCTTGGCCCCCCCGGCCAGGTGGGCGCCGAGCTGCTCAACCGACTCGATCGGCGTGTCGTCCTGGTCACCGGGGTTGGACATCGGCGCTCGAACATCCCTTGAACACTGCGGGGGCCGTGCGGCGCGCGGACCGACCGGTCGTGAGGACTGTCTATGGTGCGGCCGTCGAACCGGCAACCTTGCCACTAGCCCCGGGGGCGATCCCGCCTCCCAGCAGGCCGG
>CAXUBN010000416.1:0-2287 GCA_964249255.1 uncultured Acetobacteraceae bacterium
TTCCAGGATACGGTCCAGCGCCGCGCCGGACGGCGCTGGCTCCCGCAGGGCGGAGACCGACGCGCGGTCGAGCAGCCTGTCCAGCCCGGCGGTGGCGCTCGCGTCCGGCATCGCGTCCATCCGGCTCAGGCGACGCGCGCGAGCTCGGCCGCGATGGCGTCGCGCAGCGGCGGCTCGTCGACCGTGATGTCGGGGGCATAGCGGCCGATCACGCGGCCATCGCGGCCGATGAGGAACTTCTCGAAGTTCCACATCACGTCGCCGACCGGCGGCGCCTCGATGCCGTACTGCCGCAGCCGGTCGCGCATGCCGTTCTCGGACCGCTCGTGGGCCTCCGGGGCGGCCTCGATCATCGCCGCGTAGAGGGGGTGGCGCTGCGGCCCGTTGACCTCGATCTTGGAGAACAGCGGGAAGTCGACGCCGTAGGTGTCGGTGCTGAACGCCTGGATCTCCGCATCCGTGCCCGGCTCCTGGCCGCGGAACTGGTTGCAGGGGAAGCCCAGCACCACCAGCCCGTCCGCCCGGTGCGCCTCGTAGGCCTTCACGAGCGTCTCGTACTGCGGGGTGAGGCCGCACTTGGAGGCGACGTTCACCACCAGCACGACCTGGCCGGCATACTCGGCCAGGGTGGCGGCGCTGCCGTCGATCCGGTGCAGTCCGATCTGGCTGAGGGGCGGCGTATCCGACATGGCGACGTATCCTTGGCGGGAAAGATGGGGTGGCGGGGCGGACCCTGCCGTGCGCCAGGGCGTCCCGCAAGCCGTCTTACTGACGCCGCTCGCGGAGGCCGGGACCGGTGTCCGGATCGAGCGGGCCGCCCCAGCCGTCGAGCCTCCCGATCGGGTCGGGATCGGGCCGCATCGTCAGGCGCTGCTCGTCCACCAGGCGCTGCTGGGACAGCTGCTCCCGGTAGCGGTCGAAGGCCGGCCCGGAGCCGACATACAGGCAGCCGCACACCAGCGGATCGGCATACAGGACGACGAGGCGGCCGCTCACGGCGCGTTCGGCGAAGCCGTTGTCGGGCAGGCGCGCCAGCATCGCCGCGCGCTGCGGCGTGTCGGCCGGACGCCTCGCGAAGCCGGCCGCGACCAGCCTTCCCTCCCGCGCGGCGATCCGCTCCTGCGGCGTGGCGCAGGCGGCGGGCAGGAGCGACAGCGCCAGGCAGAGCGTCAGCCAGAGCGCCAGCCAGAGCGCCAGGCTGGGCGTCAAACGGACCGACCGGGAACCGGTCCGGAGGGGGGATGTCGTCATGACCGGTGCATCCGGAGGGCAGTTCCCGGCGGGATGGTTGCGGTGCTGCATCGCCCGGCGGGTGGAACCGTTCCCGGCGATCCTGTAGGGAGAGTCGGCCATGGATACGACCCGACGCGCCGCCCTGCACCGCGTGACCGCCGAAACCGACATCACCCTGTCGCTGGTGCTGGACGGCAGCGGCCGCTCGGTTGTCGCCACCGGGATTGGCTTCCTGGACCACATGCTGACCGCGTTCAGCCGCCACGCCCTGTTCGACCTCGAGGTGCGGGCGACCGGCGACCTGCACGTCGACTGCCACCACACCACCGAGGATGTCGGCATCGTGCTGGGCCAGGCGCTGTCGCAGGCACTGGGCGACAAGGCGGGCATCCGCCGCTACGGCCACGCCGCCGTGCCGATGGACGAGGCGCTGGTGGAGGCGGCGGTGGACATCTCCGGCCGGCCGTTCCTGGTGTGGGACGTCGCCTTCCGCCACGACACCATCGGCACGATCGACACCGACCTGTTCGAGGAGTTCTTCCGCGGCCTCACCAGCAACGCCGCCCTGGCGCTGCACGTCACGCGCAAGGCGGGGCACAACGACCACCACGTCGCCGAGGCCTGCTTCAAGGCGGCGGCCCGCGCGCTGCGCGCCGCGACCGAGCCGGACCCGCGCAGCGCGGGCGTGATCCCGTCCACCAAGGGCGTGCTGTGAGGCTCTACAGCAGCCACTTCGTCGTGCCCGATCCCCGGCCCAATCCGGGAGCGGCCCCGCGCGAGCGGTGGCCGGTGATGGTGCGGGACGGCTTCTGCTGGTCGGGGTTGGTTCTGGGCTGGCTGGTGTTCCTGCGCCCGGGCAGCTGGCTGCTGGCGGCGCTGACAGGGCTCGTGTCGCTGCTGATCGGCCTCGCCGGCGGCCGCGTGCCCGGCGCCTGGACGCTGCTGCCCGGCCTGCACCTGGCGATCGCGCTGTTCGCGGCCGACTGGCGGCGCTGGGAGCTGGGGCTGGCCGGCACCGTGCCGGGGCCGATCGTCGCGGCGGCGAGTCCCGAGG
>CAXUBN010000417.1:0-2286 GCA_964249255.1 uncultured Acetobacteraceae bacterium
CGGCGGCGGGGCGGACGGGGGGGAGGGCGACGTCGCGCTCCAGGATGTCGGACTTGTTCAGCATGTCGCTCACCGTGTCGGCGCGCTGGATAGACAGGGAGCGGCAGTAGTAGAGGCTCTTCAGGCCGCGCTTCCAGGCCAGCAGGTGGATCTGGTGCAGGTCGCGCTTGTGGATGTCGGCGGGCAGGAACAGGTTGACCGACTGGCTCTGGCAGATGAACGGGGTGCGGTCGGCGGCGTGCTCGATCACCCAGCGCTGGTCGAGCTCGAAGGCGGTCTTGAACACGTCCTTCTCCTGGCGGGTGAGGAAGGGCAAGTGCTGCACGCTGCCCTTGGTCAGCGTGATGGAGGACCAGACCTCGTCGGTGTCCTGGCCCTTCTGGGCTAGCAGGCGCTGCAGGTGGCGGTTGCGGACGGTGAAGCTGCCCGACAGCGTCTTCTGCAGGAACACGTTGGCGGCGATCGGCTCGATGCCGGGGCTGGTGGCGCCGGTGATGATGGAGATCGAGGCCGTGGGGGCGATCGCCAGCTTGTGGCTGAAGCGCTCGGCGACGCCGAACTCGGCCGCGTCCGGGCAGGCGCCCTTCTCCTCGGCCAGCATGCGCGACGCGGCATCGGCCTGGGCCCGGATGTGGCGGAACATGCGCATGTTCCAGACCTTGGCCACCACGCTCTCGAAGGGGACGTTGTTGGCCTGCAGGAACGAGTGGTAGCCCATCACGCCCAGGCCCACCGAGCGCTCGCGGCTGGCCGCGTACTTGGCGCGCGCCATGTCGTCGGGGGCGCGGTCGATGAAGTCCTGCAGGACGTTGTCGAGGAAGCGCATGACGTCCTCGATGAAGAGCGGGTGGTCCTTCCAGTCGAACCAGGTCTCGAGGTTGAGCGAGGACAGGCAGCACACCGCGGTGCGCTGGCGGCCGTGCTGGTCGATGCCGGTGGGCAGCGTGATCTCGGCGCACAGGTTGGAGGTCTTGACCTCGAGGCCGGCCAGCTTGTGGTGGTCGGGGCGGGCGTTGTTCACGTGGTCGGAGTAGATGACGTAGGGCTCGCCCTGCTCCATACGGGCGGTGAGGATGCGGATCCACAGGCCGCGGGCGGAGACCGTGCGGATGTGGGCGCGGTCCTTGGGGCTGACCAGCGCCCACTCCTCGTCCGCCTCGACGGCGCGCATGAAGGCGTCCGAGATCAGGATGCCGTGGTGGAGGTTGAGCGCCTTGCGGTTGGGGTCGCCGCCGGTGGGGCGGCGCATCTCGATGAACTCCTCGATCTCGGGATGCCAGACGGGGAGGTAGACGGCGGCCGAGCCGCGGCGCAGCGAGCCCTGGCTGATGGCGAGCGTCAGGCTGTCCATCACGCGGATGAAGGGGATCACGCCGGAGGTCTTGCCGTTGCGGCCGACGTTCTCGCCGATCGAGCGCAGGTTGCCCCAGTATGAGCCGATGCCGCCGCCCTTGGAGGCCAGCCACACGTTCTCGTTCCACAGGCCGACGATGCCCTCCAGGCTGTCGGAGGCCTCGTTCAGGAAGCAGGAGATCGGCAGGCCGCGCTCGGTGCCGCCGTTGGACAGCACGGGAGTCGCGGGCATGAACCAGTGGCGCGACATGTAGTCGTACAGGCGCTGGGCGTGGGCGGCGTCGTCGCCGTAGAACCCGGCGACGCGGGCGAACAGGTCCTGGCAGCCCTCGCCCGGCAGCAGGTAGCGGTTGTCGAGCGTGGCGCGGCCGAAGTCGGTCAGCAGGGAGTCGCGGGCGCGGTCGACGCGCACCGGGTGGCGGCCGGGGAGCTGCACCACGTCGTCCAGATCCAGCGCGCCGTAGTTCTTCGGGGCGGCGCCCAGGGTGGCCCCTGGGGCATCACCCCGGGCGGCGGCCGGCATGGGGGCCGTCAGGATGGCCTGACCGTCCGACGCGTCCTCGTGCGGCGCGGACATGCCCTCTCCGGTGTCGTGCAGGATCATGCGGCTTGATCTCCAGATGGTCGCGCCGGACACGGGGCCCTGGCGCCGGCGCGGTCGATGAGTCGGCGCGTCGGGGTGACACTACCCCACATATGGGGCTTCGCCTCCAGCCCGAACCCAACATTTATGACTCGAGGCGGATGCGCACCGATCGATCCACAGGGTGGAGCCGTTGCGGTTCAGCCCTCTAGGGGGCGATGCGCACAACCCGTCGCAGGGGTCACGGTTCGCTGATCGAGTCGCGAATCGAGTCGCCAGGGGTGCGGGCGGTCGCGGCGACCGGCGAGCCGGTCCGTCGCCGGGCCGGCGTCATGCGGCCGTGCCGGGGG
>CAXUBN010000418.1:0-2285 GCA_964249255.1 uncultured Acetobacteraceae bacterium
CGCCTGGGCAAGATCAGCCCGAGCCAGACCATCGCGATCTCGAGCAAGGCGCGCGCGCTTAAGGCGGCCGGCCGCGACATCATCAGCCTGTCCGCCGGCGAGCCCGACTTCGACACGCCTCCCAACGTCAAGGCCGCCGCGATCCGCGCCATCGAGGCCGGCCAGACCAAGTATACCGACGTCGCCGGCACCCCGGCGCTGCGCCGGGCGGTAACCGAGCGCTTCCGGCTCGACTCCGGCCTCGACTACGCGCCCGACGAGATCATCGTCGCCACCGGCGGCAAGCAGGTGATCTACAACGCCATGGTGGCGACGCTGGACGCCGGCGACGAGGTCATCATCCCCTCTCCCTGCTGGGTGTCCTACCCGGACATCGTGGCGCTGGCCGACGGCACCCCGGTGATCGTCCCCTGCGGCCCGAACGCCGGCTTCAAGCTGCGCGCGGAGGACCTGGAGGCGGCGATCACACCGCGCACCAAATGGTTCTTCCTCAACTCGCCCAACAACCCTACCGGCGCCGCCTACTCCGCCGCCGAGCTGCGGCCGATCTGCGACGTGCTGCTGCGCCATCCCGACGTCTGGGTGTTCACCGACGACATCTACGACAAGCTGGTCTACGACGGCTTCCGCCCGGCCACGGTGCTGCAGGTCGAGCCGCGGCTGCGCCCGCGCACGGTGACGATGAACGGCTGCTCCAAGGCTTACGCCATGACCGGCTGGCGCATCGGCTTCGCCGGCGCGCCGCGCGAGCTGATCCGCGCCATGGACACGCTGCAAAGCCAGTCCACCTCCAACCCGTCCTCGATCGGCCAGGCGGCGGCGCTGGAAGCCCTGTCCGGACCGCAGGACTTCATCGCCGGCATGGTGGAGACCTACCAGGCGCGCCGAAACCTCGTGGTCGCCATGCTGAACGAGGCCCCCGGGATCAGCTGCCACACGCCGGAAGGCGCGTTCTACGTGTATCCCTCGTGTCAGGGCTGCATCGGCAAGACCAGCGCCGGCGGCACCCCCATCGCCAACGACGCGGCGTTCGTGACGGCGCTTCTGGACGAGGAGGGGGTCGCCGCGGTGCACGGTGCCGCCTTCATGTTCCCGGGCCACTTCCGGGTGTCGTACGCGACCGACACCGAGAGCCTGCGCGAGGCATGCGGACGCATCCGGCGGTTCTGCGAGGCGCTGACGTGAGGCCAGGGGCTCTGCCCCTGGACCCCACCAAAGGCGCGCCTTTGGAAACCATTCCATAAGGTCGGGATGACCATGCCGAAGCTTGCGGAACGGTTGGAGTCGGTCACGGCGCCGGCCACGATCGGGATGAGCGTGCGGGCGCGGGCGCTGCGCGGGCAGGGGCATCACGTGATCTCGCTGGCGCTCGGCGAGCCGGACTTCGACACCCCGCCCCACGCGATCGCCGCCGCCCACGCGGCCGCCCTGGCCGGCGAGACCAGGTATCCGCCCATCGACGGCACCGCCGCGCTGAAGCGGGCGATCGCCGACAAGTTCCGCCGCGAGAACGGGCTCGACTACCCGCCGGAGCAGATCTGCGTCGCCAACGGCGGCAAGCAGATCCTGTTCAACGCGCTGATGGCCACCCTCGACCCGGGCGACGAGGTGGTGATCCCGGCCCCCTACTGGGCCAGCTACCCGCTGATCGTGCGGATGCTGGGCGGCGTGCCGGTGTTCGTCCCCTGCCGGGAGGCGGACGGCTTCCGGCTGGATCCGGCGGCGCTCGCCGGCGCGATCGGGCCGCGCACGCGGTGGGTGATCCTGAACTCTCCCAACAACCCGACCGGCGCGGTGTATTCCCCGGCGCTGCTGGCGGCCCTGGGTGCCGTGCTGCTGCACCATCCGCAGGCATGGATCCTGTGCGACGAGATCTACGAGCGGCTGGTGTTCGGCCCCGCGCCGCATGCCTCCCTGGCCCAGGTGGTCCCGACCCTGCGCGACCGCGTCCTGACCCTGTCCGGCGTGTCCAAGACCTACGCGATGACCGGCTGGCGCGTTGGCTACGCCGGCGGCCCCGCCGCCCTGGTCGCCGCGATGGTGACGGTGCAGGGCAACTCCACCTCCGGCGCGTCCCAGGCCGGCCAGGCCGCGGCGGCGGCGGCGCTGTCCGGACCGCAGCAGGGGGTGGACGCGATGCGTGACACCTACCGGCGCCGGCGCGATGCGGCCGTGGCGGCGCTGCGCGCGGTGCCCGGCCTCAGCTGCGCCGTTCCGGCCGGCGGGTTCTCCGCGTATCCCGGCCTGGCCGGCTGCCTCGGCCGCACCAGCGCCGGCGGACGCCG
>CAXUBN010000419.1:0-2283 GCA_964249255.1 uncultured Acetobacteraceae bacterium
GACCGGCTGCTGGTGGCGCTGGCCGGCCTCGACGGGCCGGCGGGACGCGCCCTGGTGCAGGCGGGCGCCACCCGCCAGGCGCTGGAGCGCGCGGTGGCCGAGGCGCGTCGGGGCCGCAAGGTGACCGGCGAGAACGCCGAGGCCGGCTTCGACGCGCTCAAGAAGTACGCCCGCGACGTGACCGAGGTGGCGCGCGCCGGCAAGCTCGACCCGGTGATCGGCCGCGACGAGGAGATCCGGCGCACGGTGCAGGTGCTGGCGCGCCGCACCAAGAACAACCCCGTGCTGATCGGCGAGCCCGGCGTCGGCAAGACCGCGATCGTGGAAGGGCTGGCGTCCCGCATCGTCAACGGCGACGTGCCGGAGGCGCTCAAGAACAAGCGGCTGCTGGCGCTCGACCTGGGCGCGCTTGTGGCCGGCGCCAAGTTCCGCGGCGAGTTCGAGGAACGGCTGAAGGCGGTGCTGAAGGAGGTCGAGACCGCCGCCGGCGAGGTGATCCTGTTCATCGACGAGATGCACACGCTAGTCGGCGCCGGCCGGGCGGACGGGGCGATGGACGCCTCCAACCTGCTCAAGCCGGAGCTCGCGCGCGGCACGCTGCACTGCATCGGCGCCACCACGCTCAACGAGTACCGCAAGTACATCGAGAAGGATGCGGCGCTGGCGCGGCGGTTCCAGTCGGTGTTCGTGGGCGAGCCGTCGGTGGCCGACACGATCTCGATCCTGCGCGGCATCAAGGAGAAGTACGAGCTCCATCACGGCATTCGCATCACCGATGGCGCGCTGGTGTCGGCCGCCACCCTGTCCAACCGCTACATCACCGACCGCTACCTGCCCGACAAGGCGATCGACCTGATGGACGAGGCGGCGAGCCGGCTGCGCATGCAGGTGGACAGCAAGCCCGAGGCGCTGGACGAGCTCGACCGCCGGCTGATGCAGCTCAAGATCGAGCGCGAGGCGTTGCGGCGCGAGGATGACGCCGCCAGCCGTGACCGGCTGGGCCGTCTGGAGGGCGAGATCGCCGACCTGCAGGAGCGATCGGATGCGATGGCGCGCGGCTGGCTGGCGGAGAAGGACCGCGTCAGCGAGACCCAGAAGCTCAAGGAGCGGCTCGACCAGGCGCGCTCGGAGGTCGAGGTGGCGCAGCGGCGCGGCGACCTGGGCCGGGCGTCGGAGCTGATGTACGGCGTGATCCCGGCGCTTCAAAGCGAGATCGCGCTGCACCAGGACGGCGCCGGGGACGGCGCGCACCTGGTCAACGAGGCGGTGACCGAGGAGGCGATCGCCTCGGTGGTGTCGCGCTGGACCGGGGTGCCGGTGGACCGCATGCTGGAGGGCGAGCGGGTCAAGCTGCTGCGTATGGAGGACAAGCTCCGCGACCGCGTGGTGGGCCAGGAGGAGGCGCTGCGGGCGGTCTCGGATGCCGTGCGGCGGGCCCGCGCCGGGCTGCAGGACCCGAACCGGCCGTTGGGCTCGTTCCTGTTCCTGGGGCCGACCGGCGTCGGCAAGACCGAGCTCACCAAGGCGCTGGCCGAGTTCCTGTTCGACGACGAGCGGGCGCTGCTGCGCATCGACATGAGCGAGTTCATGGAGAAGCACGCGGTGAGCCGCCTGGTGGGGGCACCGCCCGGCTATGTCGGCTACGAGGAGGGCGGCACGCTAACCGAGGCGGTGCGCCGGCGCCCGTACCAGGTGATCCTGTTCGACGAGGTGGAGAAGGCGCACGAGGACGTCTTCAACATCCTGCTGCAGGTCCTGGACGACGGCCGGCTCACCGACGGGCAGGGGCGCACGGTGGACTTCCGCAACACCATCATCGTGCTGACCAGCAACCTGGGCTCCGACCTGCTGGCGGCCCAGCCCGACGGCAAGTCCGACGGCGAGACCACGGCGCTGGTGCAGGCGCAGGTGATGCGGGTGGTGCGCGAGCACTTCCGGCCGGAGTTCCTGAACCGGCTGGACGAGGTGATCCTGTTCGCGCGGCTGCAGAAGGCCGACATGGCGCGGATCGTGGACATCCAGCTGTCGCGGCTGCGCGCGCTGCTGGTCGACCGCAAGATCGCGCTGGCGCTCGACGGCGCGGCGCAGGATTGGCTGGCGGCGGAGGGCTACGATCCGATCTACGGCGCCCGCCCGCTGAAGCGCGTGATCCAGCGCAGCCTGCAAAACCCGTTGGCCAGCCTGCTGCTGGACGGCTCGCTGCACGACGGCGACACGATCACCGTCTCTGCGGACGAGCGCGGTCTGGTCCTGGGCGACCGGCTGGCCCGCGCGGCGTAGCGG
>CAXUBN010000420.1:0-2230 GCA_964249255.1 uncultured Acetobacteraceae bacterium
GGGTGCGGCTGCTCAACCGGACCACCCGCAGCGTGGCGCCGACAGAGGCCGGACGCGGACACGCCGCTGGGCCCGGCCGCCTCCCGGAACCCGCCCGCCTGCGCCACCGCGACGAACGCCGCCAGATCCCCGAGCTCGGTTGCCATCGTTCACGTTCCCGCACGGCCCGTGCCGATTGAACAGGATTATCGCGCCGGGAGTTGGCGTCCATATCTGCCGCCTCATCCTGGGATGGAGAAAGCATCATGACGGTTGAAGGCAGCGCCGGCTCGTTCCGGCTCGGCGACCGCACCGTGGGACGTCTCGGCTACGGCGCCATGCAGCTCGCGGGCCCGGGGGTGTTCGGCCCGCCCCGGGACCATGCCGAGGCACTCCGCGTGCTGCGCGAGGCCGTGGCGAACGGCGTCAACCACATCGACACCAGCGACTTCTACGGCCCGCACCACACCAACCACCTGATCCGCGAGGCCCTGCACCCCTACCCGGACGACCTGGTGATCGTGACCAAGCTCGGCGCGGTGCGGGGCGCCGACGCGTCCTGGAACCCGGCCATGACGCCGGCCGAGCTGACGCGGGCGGTGCACGACAACCTCCGCCATCTCGGGCTGGACGTGCTGGAGGTCGCCAACCTGCGGGTCATGGGCACCGGCGACAACCACGGCCCCGGCGAGGGCTCGATCGAGGCGCCGCTCACCGCGCTGGCCGAGCTGCAACGGCAGGGGCTGATCCGGCACCTGGGGCTCAGCAACGTGACCGCGCGGCAGGTCGAGCAGGGGCGCGGCATCGTCCCCATCGTGTGCGTCCAGAACCTGTACAACCTGGCCCACCGCGAGGACGACGCCCTGGTGGCCTCGCTCGCGGCGGATGGCATTGCCCACGTGCCGTTCTTCCCGCTGGGCGGCTTCAGCCCGCTGCAGTCGACGGTGCTGTCGGACGTGGCGGCGCGGCTGGGCGCCACCCCGATGCAGGTGGCGCTGGCCTGGCTGCTGCACCGCTCGCCCAACATCCTCCTCATCCCCGGCACGTCGTCGATCGGCCACCTGCACGAGAACCTGGCCGCGGCCCGGATCCGGCTGCCATCCGAGATGATCGCCGAGCTGGATGGCATCGCCGGAGCGGGTAGCCAGCCCTCGTCGTGATCCTTGACGAGTTCGCCGATATGTCCGGAACGGTCCTTTGCCTTCCGCAGGCGGAAGCGATGGACCATCTTTCGGTGCCGTGCCCGCCGCCTCCGCCCGTCCGTTGCGCCTCGGCTCGGATCCCGTCCGCCCGATCGAGGTGGGTCGTCACCGCCGGTCCAAGCATGGGCGTGGCGGCCGGCGGACGGCTGCGGCGGCACCATGCGCAACTGATCGGGATCAAGGCTGTCGTCGATCGTGATCGGCTGGAGCCAGGTCATCCACCGTTGACCGCGAACTATCCAGAAAATAGAAACCCTCTCAACCGGTCATCAGGACCTATCTCTGTGTGATGATTATCACAGAGCGAAACTGGATCTTCTATATTAGTAAGGCACATCACCAGATCTTGTAATGATGATCCTGTCGCAGATACGTCAGGATCACCTATCGTTTCATGAGGCGAATTGGCTCCCGCTCTGATGGCCGCCGGATCAAGGTCGGAAGGTGCCATGCCTACCAACGACTACACCGCCACCAATGCCCAGGGCGTGACCTATGCCCTCGTCTACACGCCGCCTGCCGGTGCGGCGGCAGCTGTCTACACGCTCACCATCACCAAGCCGGACGGCACGCAGAACACGGTCTCGAACATCGATCCGGACAACGTCCTGACCAGCAACGGGACGCTGATGGTCAACTCCGCCGCGGGAACGAACGTTTACGTCGTTCCCCCGGACGTGACAGGGACGATCAGCATCTTCGAGATAAGTCCGATCGGCTCCAGCAACATCTTCGTGGCGGGAACCGCGGTCATCAACGGCATCACCTTCGGGGGCGCGAAGACGGTCCTCACCGTCGACGGGGGCAGCGCCAGCCTGGGAACCAACTCCTTTGAGGGACTGCTGGGGGGTGGGACGATCACCCTGGAGAACGGCGGCGCGTTCAGCACCGGCATGGGGGCCACCTCGCTGATCGGCGCCACGGTCGCCTTCGGCACCGGGGGAGGCTTGCTGGGTATCGGCACCAACGGAGGGATCGCTGAGATCCCGCAATTGACGATCACGGGCTTCAACGCGGCGGCTGACCGGATCGAGTTCGACAACCTGCCG
>CAXUBN010000421.1:0-2228 GCA_964249255.1 uncultured Acetobacteraceae bacterium
AGCCGGTCTCGATCCGGATCAGGGCAGGCGGGCCCACGACCACGTCGAGGGCGGCGATGCGATCGACCGCGTCCCGCATCGCGCGCTCGGCGGTCTCGTGGGTGACGAGCACGACCGGAACCGTCTCGTCCGGCGTCGTGCCGCGTGCCTGGCCATGCTGCAGCATGCTCTTGAGCGAGACGCCGCAGTCGCGCAGCGCGGTGGCGATCTCGGCGATCACGCCGGGGCGGTCGCGCACGGCGAGGCGGAGGTAGTAGTGGCCACGGATGGCGGTCATCGGCACCGAGGTGAGCTGCGTCAGCGCGCCGGAGCTCGCACCCCAGATCGGCACCAGGCTGCCGCGGGCGATGTCGATCAGGTCGGCCGCGACCGCGGTGGCGGTGGGCCCGGCGCCGGCGCCGCGGCCCTCCAGCATGATCCGGCCGACGAACTCGCCCTCGGCCACCACGGCGTTGAACACGCCGTCCACCTGCGCGATCGGGGCCCGGTCCGGCACCAGGCAGGGATGCACCCGGGCCTCGACGCCGTTCCCGGTGCGGCGCGCGATGCCCAGCAGCTTGATGCGGTAGCCGAGCTCGGTGGCAAACGCGATGTCGGCCGCCCCGATGCCGCGGATACCCTCGACGTGCACGCTGTCGAAGTCGACCGGCCGGCCGAACGCCAGCGCGGCCAGGATCGCCAGCTTGTGCGCGCTGTCGATGCCGTCGACGTCGGTGGACGGGTCGGCCTCGGCGTAGCCCAGCGCCTGCGCCTCGGCCAGCACGGCGTCGAAGCCGCGGCCGGTCTCGCGCATGGTGCTGAGGATGTGGTTGCAGGTGCCGTTCAGGATGCCGCCGATGCGCAGCAGCCGGTCGGCGGCCAGGCCCTCCCGCAGCGCCTTGATCACCGGGATACCGCCGGCGACCGCCGCCTCGAAGGCCAGGGCCACCCCGGCGCGCTCGGCGCTGGCGGCGAGACGGGCACCGTGCACGGCGATCAGTGCCTTGTTGGCCGTGACCACCGCCCGGTTGCGGGACAACGCCGCCTCGACCAGCGTTCGCGCCGGGCCCTCCGCGCCGCCGATCAGCTCGACCACCACGTCGAGCGCCGGGTCGGCGGCCAGCAGCAGCGGGTCGTCGTACCAACGCATCCCGTCCAAATCGAGGCCACGGTCGCGGTGTCGGTCCCGTGCGCACACGGCGGCGACCTCCACCGGACGGCCGGCGCGGGCGGCGATCAGGGAAGCATTGGCGCGCAGCAGCGCCACGGTGCCGGCGCCGACGACGCCCAGCCCGGCCACCCCGACGCGCAGCGCCGGTTGCGGCATCAGGCGCGTTCCAGCTGTATCGGGACCAGCCCCATCGGGCCCGGGCACATCTGCGGCTCGTCCCCGCCGGGGGAAGCGTCGTCGCGGACGGCGGCGTCGTGCGCGAGAAGGAAGGTCTTGATGTTGCGGGTGGCCTGACGCAGGCGCTGGGTGTTCTCGACCAGGCCGATGCGCACGTGGCCGTCGCCATGCTCGCCGAAGCCGAGCCCCGGGGCCACCGCCACCCCGGCCTCGGCCAGCAGCAGCTTGGAGAACGCGACGCTGCCCAGGTGGGCGAAGCGGTCGGGGATCGGCGCCCAGGCAAACATGGAGCCCTCCGGCGGCGGCACGTCCCAACCGGCGGCGGCGAGACCTCGGATCAGCACGTCGCGCCGCTCGCGGTAGAGCGCCCGCACCTCCGCCACGCACTCCTGCGGCCCGTTCAGCGCCGCCACCGCGGCCACCTGGATCGGCGTGAAGGCGCCGTAGTCGAGGTAGGACTTGATGCGGGTGAGGGCATTGATCAGGCGCGGGTTGCCGGCGGCGAACCCCATGCGCCAGCCGGCCATCGAATAGGTCTTGGACAGCGAGGTGAACTCGACCGCGACCTCCTTGGCGCCCGGCACCTGGAGGATGGAGGGCGGCGGCACGTCGCCGAAGTAGAGCTCGGCATAGGCGAGGTCGGACAGGATCCAGATCTCCTCGCGGCGGGCGAAGGCGACCAGTTCGCGGTAGAAATCGAGGTCCGCCACGTAGGCGGTAGGGTTGGACGGGAAGTTCACGATCAGCGCGGTGGGCTTGGGCACCGAATGGCGCACCGCCCGCTCCAGCGCCCGCAGCATGTCGGCGTCCGGCCGGGCCGGGATCGAGCGTACGGAGGCGCCGGCAATGATGAAGCCGAACTGGTGGATCGGGTAGGACGGGTTGGGCACCAGGATGGTGT
>CAXUBN010000422.1:0-2226 GCA_964249255.1 uncultured Acetobacteraceae bacterium
GTCCGCAGCAGCGTGCGGTGCCGCAGCGCGTCGGCCGCATCCGGCGCCATCGTCGCCCCGGCGACCCGGTGCCACAGCACGGCGTCGAGCCGGCTGCGCCGCTCCAGCAGGTCGAGCGCCGCCGTCGTCATCTCCCGATGGAGGACGGCGTGGCGGCCGGGCGGCATCGGCCGGGTCTCGTTGACCCGGCCGAGCGACAGGTCGCGGCCGAGCCAGCTTCCCAGGCGGTCGGCCAGGTCGGGGTTCTCGACGATGTCGGCGTGGTCGTAGCGGTCAAGCCGGGCCGTGGCCTCCGCCAAGAGCCGCGCGTCGTGCGCGGGGGTGATGAACCCGTCCCCGGGCAGCAGCGGATGCGGCCAGAGCAGCATCCGCAGGGCGAGGTTGTCGGTCTGGCACGCGGCCAGGGGATCGGCCAGGAACGCCGACAGCGGCTGGCGCGCGGTGTGGACCCGGGCGGCCCAGCTGCCCCAGGGCACCAGCGACGCGTCGTCCTGCGCCCGCCAGTAGGTCCATTGCGACAGCACGCGCGCGATCGGCTCGCGCAGCACGATCAGGTGCGCGGCGGTCGGAAAGGCGGTGCGCGTGGTGTGGTGGGCGAAGTGGCCGCCGATGAAGTCGGCGTCGGCGGGAAGCTCCTCCGGCCGCGCGTGGATGGTGCGCCGCTGGTCGGCGCCGATGCCGTCGAACGCGGTGAAGCCGCCGAAGATGGCGTGGTCGAACCCGGCGAGCGGCCGGCACGGCTGCAGCGCATCCCGGAGCGCCTGGTTCAGCGCCGAGCCGGCGGCCTTGGGAATGTGGGTGAAGACGATCGGCCGGCCCATGGTCAGGCTACCCGTCACGGGCCCCTCGTCAGGGACGGTCCACCTCCAGCACACGGCGCATGAAGTCCAACGGGGCGGTGCGGAAGTCGCTGCCGGCGGTCTGGATGGTGCCCAGCGCCAGGTAGGGGTCGCCCGGGGCTTCCGCGCGCGGCCAGGCCGGCAGGCCGGGCCGGTTCGGGTCGCCGGTGGCGGCGAACGCGACCCATTGCCGCATCATGACCTCGGACAGCTGCCGCTGCTGCGCGGTCGCGGCCGGGCCCGTGGTGCCGAACACGAAGCGGAGCTCGGCCGCATGGGTCGGCGCGCGGCCGTTCAGCGGCTCGGTGAAGAGGTAGCGGAAGGTGCGCGGGTCGCGCCGACCGGCGGCGCGCGCCAGCGAGCGGGCGCCGCTGTAGAATAGCCCGTCGCCGATGATGTCGGCGCTGCCGCGCAGGATGCCGGCTGGGTCGTGCGCCGGATACAGCTGCGTCGCCCGTGCCGCGTCCGGGCCGAACAGGGACCGCAGGAACTGGCCGTAGCGCTCCATCGACGCGGCCGTCCACGCTCGCGCGAAGGCGATGCCCTCGTCGCCGTTGTCGCCGACGATGACCGGGATCGCCGGCTCCGCGCGCTCGGGCAGCAGGATCGGCTGGTCCGGCACCACGGTGCCGTCGACGATCGGGAACGGCAGCGGCACCGGCGCCATGGCCGGCGCCAGCGCCTGGATGCGCGCGTTCCAGCGCAGCAGCCACGTGGCCGACGCCTGCCGCAGGGTGGCGATGTCGGGACCGATGGCGGCGCCGGTGCGCTCGGCCTGCGCCAGCGTCGCCAGCCGCCAGCCGATCGCCGGGCTTTCCAGGATGGCACGGCTGAACAGGCCGCGCGCGGCGGGGATCGCCAGCAGCATCGCCACCGAGGTGCCGCCGGCCGAC
This sequence comes from uncultured Acetobacteraceae bacterium, assembly GCA_964249255.1. GTDB lineage: Bacteria > Pseudomonadota > Alphaproteobacteria > Acetobacterales > Acetobacteraceae > Lichenicola. Next base: position 1,733 of record CAXUBN010000422.1, read on the forward strand.
TCGCCGAACAGCGTTACCCGGTCCGGATCCCCGCCGAACGCCCCGATGTTGCGGCGGACCCAGCGCAGCGCCTCGACCTGGTCGAGCAGGCCGTAGTTGCCCGAGGTGCCGCCACCCTCCCGGGTCAGCGCCGGATGGGCCAGGAAGCCGAGCACGCCCAGCCGGTAGTTCAGCGTCACCAGCACCACGCCGTGCGCGGCCAGCGCGCTGCCGTCGTAGGCGGGCTCGGTGCCGGCGCCGTTGATGAAGCCGCCGCCGTGGATGAACACCATCACGGGCTTGGGCACGGGTGCCGCGCCGCGGGGTGCCGCCGTCCAAACGTTGAGCGACAGGCAGTCCTCCGAGGGGGGCCGCGGCAGGCTGGCCAGCGGCGTCTGCATGCATGGCGCGCCGGGCGCGGTGGCGTCGCGCACGCCGGTCCAGTCGGAGGCCGGTAACGGCGGCCGCCAGCGCCGGTCGCCCACCGGCGGCACGGCGTAGGCGATGCCGAGGAA
>CAXUBN010000423.1:0-2224 GCA_964249255.1 uncultured Acetobacteraceae bacterium
GCGCGGCATCTCGGAGGAGACCACCACCGGCGTGCACCGGCTGTGGGAGATGGCGCGCAAGGGCACGCTCAAGGTGCCGGCGATCAACGTCAACGACAGCGTGACCAAGTCGAAGTTCGACAACCTGTATGGCTGCCGCGAAAGCCTGGTGGACGCCATCCGCCGCGGCACCGACACCATGATGGCCGGCAAGGTGGCCGTGGTGGCGGGCTACGGCGACGTCGGCAAGGGCTCGGCCGCCTCGCTGCGCAACGCCGGCTGCCGCGTGCTGGTGACGGAGGCCGACCCGATCTGCGCGTTGCAGGCGGCCATGGAGGGCTACGAGGTCGTCACCATGGAGACGGCAGCGCCTCGCGGCGACATCTTCGTGACCGCGACGGGCAACATCGACGTCATCACGGTCGACCACATGCGCGACATGAAGCACCGCGCCATCGTCTGCAACATCGGGCACTTCGACTCCGAGATCCAGATCGAGGCGCTGCGCAACTATGTCTGGGACAACGTGAAGCCGCAGGTGGACGAGGTGGTGTTCCCCGACGGCAAGCGGCTGATCGTGCTGTCCGAGGGACGGCTGGTGAACCTGGGCAACGCCACCGGACACCCGTCCTTCGTGATGTCGGCCTCCTTCACCAACCAGACCCTGGCGCAGATCGAGCTGTGGACGGCCAAGCCCGGGCAGTACGAGTGCCGGGTCTACACGCTCCCCAAGCACCTCGACGAGAAGGTGGCGGCGCTGCACCTGGCCAAGGTCGGCGCCGAGCTGACGCGGCTGTCGTCGCGGCAGGCGGAATACCTGGGCCTGCCTGCCCCGACCGGGCCGTTCAAGCATGAGCTGTATCGCTACTGAGGCGAAGGCCAGGGGCGCCGCCCCTGGACCCCGCCAAGGGCCGCAGGCCCTTGGAACCCGTTGATCAAGGGACTGGAGTCCAGAGGCTCCGCCTCTGGCGGGGTCCAGGGGCAGCGCCCCTGGCCTTCCATGACCATGGCGCAGCCCCCTCCCCGCCTTTGTTTTGACCGGATCGACGCCATCTAATTGGGACTGGATCCCATCCATGGAGACGACGATGCGCAGAACGATCCTGATGGCCACCGCGGCGCTGGGCCTGGCCGGCACGCTGGCGGCGGCCTCGCCGGCCGAGGCACATGGCTACGGCTACGGGTTCCACGGCGGTCCCGGCTTCCGCGGGGGCTACGGCTACCGCGGGGGCTATGGGTATCGCGGCTTCGGGCTCGGGCTCGGCACGGGGCTGATCGCGGGAGCGGCGATCGGCACCGCGGTGGCGGCACCCTACGGCTATGGCTACGGTTACCCGGGCTACGCCTACCCGTCGTACTACGGTTATCCGGGTTACGCGTATCCGGGCTACGCCTACCCGGCCGGTCGCGTGGTCTACGCAGCCCCCGGCTACTACGGCTACTAGTCCGCTCGCGCGGCGCTGACGAAGGCCCGGATCAGCTCCGGGTCCTTCTCGCCGGCGACCCACTCCACCCCCGACGACACGTCCACCGCGACCGCGCCACAGGTCCGGATTGCCGCCCGCACGTTGCCCGGCGTCAGCCCGCCGGCCAGCAGCCAGGGTGCCGGCGCAACCCACCCTTCCAGGATCGACCAGTCCAGACGGACGCCGTTGCCGCCCGGCCGGTCGCTGCCCGGCGGGGGCCGCGCCTCGACCACCAGCCCATCCAGCGCGGTGTGGGCCGGCAAGTCAGCACGTTTCGATACCCCCAGCGCCTGCCACACCGGCATCCCGAACCGCCGCCGCAGCGCCAGCGCCCGATCGGCGCCGGCGTAGATCTGCAGGATGTCGAGCGGGACCTGGGCCAGCACGGCGGCGACGTCGTCCTCGTCCGGATCCACGAACAGCCCGACCGCCGGGAGGCGGCCGCGCAGCCGGCGCACCAGTGCCGCAGCATCCCGGGGCCCGACATGGCGTGGCGAGCGGGGATGGAACACCAGCCCGACCCAGTCGGCACCGGCCTCGGCCGTGGCATCCAGCGCGGCCTCGGTCCGCACGCCGCAGATCTTTACCCGTGCCCCCGCCATCGACGGCTCAGCCGGTCAGCTCAGCGGCGATCGCGGCGGCGGCGGCGGCGGGATCGGCCGCCCGAGTGATCGGACGGCCGACCACGATCCAGTCGGCGCCGGCGCGGCGCGCCTCGGCCGGGGTCATCACCCGACGCTGGTCGCCGTCGGCGGTTCCGGCCGGCCGCACCCCCGGCA
>CAXUBN010000424.1:0-2224 GCA_964249255.1 uncultured Acetobacteraceae bacterium
ACCATCGTCAGCGGTCCCGGCCAGAACGCGTTCGCCAGCCGCCGCGCCAGCGCCAACTCCTCGACCTCGCGGAACGCCGCGTCGGCATCCGGCACGTGCACGATGAGGGGGTTGCGGCGTGGCCGTCGCTTGGCCGCGAAGATGGCGGACACCGCCACCGGATCGGTGGCGTCGGCGCCCAGCCCGTAGACGGTCTCGGTGCCGAACGCGACCAGCCGCCCGTCCCGCAGCAGCAGCGCCGCGCGCGCGATGCCGGCATCGTCGGCGTCGAGGCGTTCGGTCACGGCGACGGCATCCGGGTCCGGGCCGGATCCGCTCGGCGCAGGGTGGGGCGCGGCGGGGATCGAGACATGTGGCGGCGTTCCTGGGCGGGCTGCGGCGGCGCCCGATCGATCCGGATGATCGCGGATGCACCCGCCATCCGGTCGGCCCCTATGATCTGCGGTGGCGGTCCGCATCTGCAAGATCCGGGTCCGGTGCGCCGCGGCACACGAAGTGCGGGTTCTCCCAGCCCGGCTTGCCGTAGCGGAGCGGCGTGCCGTCGAACAGGGTGACGCTGCCGCCGGCCGCCTCCACCACCGCCTGCGGCGCGGCCGTGTCCCATTCCATGGTGCGCCCGAGCCGTGGATACAGGTCGGCACGTCCCTCGGCCACCCGCACGAACTTGGCGGCCGAGCCGATGTTGCCCAGGCTGCCGATGCGCTGCCGGCCGAGATAGGCGCGCAGGGTGGCGTCGTCGGCATGGTGGCGCGACGCCAGCACGGCCAGGCCGTCCGCGGGCGGGTGCCGGACCCGGATCGCGGCCTCGCCGTCCTTGTCGCGACGGGAGGCGCCGTGGCCGAGGCGGCCGAGATACAGCTCGCCGTGCGCCGGCAACGCCACCGCGCCCAGCACCGCCACGCCGTCGCGCACCAGGCCGATGTTGACGGTGAAGTTCTCGTGGCCGGCGGCGAACTCGCGGGTGCCGTCCAGCGGGTCGACCAGCCAGAACTCTCCGGCGGCCCCGGAACCCATCTCGGGCTCGTGGCCCGCGGCGATCTCCTCCTCCGCGACCACCGGGATCGAGGCGCCGGCGCGCAGCCCGGATAGGATCAGCGCCTCGGCACGGTGGTCGGCCTCGGTCACCGGCGACTCGTCCTGCTTGAGCATTGTGCGGAAGCCGGCATCGCGGACGGCAAGGATCACGGCGGCCGCCTCGGTGGCGAGGCGGGCCGCGAGGGACAGGAGGTGCGCGTCGGAGGTGTCCATGACCGGTACAGGGTAGGGAATGGCGTCGGCCGTGGCAAAGCCGCCCAGGACCCGCGGACCGGTGCAGGCTGGACGCATCGGGTCGTGCGGCTGATAAGCTGGCCGAACGCCGCCGGAGTGCCGCCGCCATGCTGGTCATCGACTTCAACGCGGCCGCGCTACCGCCCAATGGGACGCTGGTGCTGCTGGTGGCCGAGGACGGCGAGCGGCCGGTGCTGTATGCTCAGGCGGACGCGGCGACCGGCGGCGCGGTGTCGCGCGCGGTCGAGGCGGCGGAGTTCGGGTTCGGCCGGGGCAAGAGCTGCGTGGTGCTGGGTCCTGGCGCCGGGCTGTCCCGCATCGTGGTGATCGGGCTCGGCAAGATGGCGGACCTGGATGCCGCGGCGGCGGAACGGGCGGGCGGCACCGCGTTCCAGCTGGCACGGTCGAGCGCGGTGGCGGCGCTGGCGGCCGACGGCCTGCCGGACGGGCTCGCCGCGCACGCGGCGCTGGGTGCCGTGCTGTCGAGCTACCGGTTCGACCTGTATCGCACCCGGCAGAAGCCGGACGAGCGGCCGAAGCTGGAGCGCCTGTCGGTATTGGCGCCGCAGCCGGATGCCGCACGCGAGGCCTGGCCGGCGTTGCGGGCGATCGCGTACGGCAGCTTCGTCGCCCGCGACCTGGTGAGCGAGCCGGCCAACACGCTGACCCCCCCGGTGTTCGCCGACCGCATCGCGGCCCTGGCCCCGCTCGGCCTCGCCATCGAGATCCACACGCCCGAGCAGATGGCCGAGCTCGGCTTCGGCGCCCTGCTGGCGGTGGCCATGGGCTCGGACCAGCCGGCGCGCATGGCGGTGCTGCACTGGCACGGCCTGCCCGCCGATACGTCCGGCGCCGAGGCCGCGCCGATCTGCTTCGTCGGCAAGGGCGTCACCTTCGACTCCGGCGGCATCAGCATCAAGCAGGCCGGCGGCATGGAGGACATGAAGTGGGACAT
>CAXUBN010000425.1:0-2215 GCA_964249255.1 uncultured Acetobacteraceae bacterium
GTCCCGACCTGGCCGTCGGTCGCCGCCTGTTTTCCCGTGCGGAACGATGGAATCGTGCCTCGCAGGATCGTGCTTCGCACGAACGGGCCGCTTCACCACGAGCCGGCCCCGCACCCGCGCAGGACGCGCGGCCGACCGTTTTAGTACCGCATCGACCTTCTGCGTCGTGACCCGTTTAGCGCGGGATTAACCGGCTCCGGACCAGGATCCGGCGTGCCCACGTCCCCGACCCGATCCCCTGGCTCCGCGATGGGACGACCCGTCCACGACGGCACCGTCACGTCGTGGCCGCTGACCACGGTCACCCTGTTGTTCGCGATCGTGCTGATGTTCGGGGTCGAGGTCCGCGTCGCCGCCCCCGCCGCGGGCGATGCGCCGACCCCGGTCACGCAGCTGCTGCTGGGCGGGCTGAGCGGGACGCTGTTCTCCGCCGGGCAATGGCATCGGCTGCTGTTCCACGCCGTCCTGCACGCCAGCATGAAGCATCTGGTCGGCAACGCGGTCGCGCTGTGGCTGGCCGGCCAGGCGCTCGAGCGGATCGTCGGGCATGCCTGGACCCTCTGCATCTTCGTCGGGGGGGCGGCCTGCGGGGGCCTGGCCGCCCTGCTGACCGTTCCGCCCTCCACGGTGGTGGTGGGGGCGTCGGGCGCCATCATGGCGATGCTGGGGGCGCTGTTCATGACCAGCTTCCGGATACCGGCCGGCCGCGCCAGGCTCCGCGTCCAGGCCCGGGCGATGATGTTCGGGATCCCGAGCCTCGTTCCGCACCACGACCCGGGGCCGGCGCACGTGAGCTATGCCGCCCACACCGGAGGGGCGGCGCTCGGGATCGCGGTCGGCCTTCTCATCCTCAAGGGCTGGGACGATCGCACGGCCCGGCCGCCCTGCCTCGCCGGGGCGGTCCTGATGTCGGCGATGGCCGTCATGGCGTTCGGCTGCTGCGCCCATGCCGTTTCGATCGAGTATGGGCTGTATGGACCGGCCGACCGCTTCATCCCATCCGATCGGATCCCGACACGCCCCGCCGACATCGCCGCCCGCGGCCGCGGACTGGCGGCGAGCTTCCCGCTGGACGCTCGGTCGCACGTCTATGCGGGCGTGGCCGACCTCGTCTCGAAGGACGCCGCCGGCGCGGAAGGGGAGTTCAGCCGGGCGCTCGAGCTCGATGCCGCGGCGCCCGGCTTCTATCCGCCGCCCCTGATGGGGGACGTCCACCTGTTCATGGCCGTGCTGCTGTTCGATGACGGGCGCCACGAGGATGCCGTCGCCATGGCGCGGTTCTTCTGCCGCCAGCCCGACCGGGCCTTTCCATCGCCGAAGATGGCGCAAGTGGCGTTCGCGGACGGCCTCTGCGGCTGATCCCGCACCGGTCTCCCGGCGGTCTCGGGGCAGCCGCTCCCGCAGCATCCCAAAGAAGGCGGACAGGGCGACGGGCACCTGGCGTTGGCCGGAATGATACGGGGACTGGCCCGGGACGACCGGGCACCAACTGCCCCGGGTCCGGCAGGCACCATGCGGGACATGCCGCGGGTTCTCCGGGCTTGATGATGCGCGCCGATGGAACCCATCGTCACGGCGTCGCAACATGACCGGTGGCTCGCATGTCGATGTGGATCAAACTCGCCGTCATCGTCCTGAACGCCGGCAACATCCTGGTCGCGCTGCTTCTCGACGCGATCGGGTATGTCGGCGTCCAGTTCGGCGCGAACGACAACCCGCTCAGGCAGGGACCCGTTTCTCCGTCCTGGTTGCTGATCGCGCAGGTGATCCTGCTGCCCGTGATCGCCATCGTCCTGTTTCCCCTTCCGGCCTTCGTCCTGATGAAGCGCGGTGCTCGGCTGGTGGCGCTCGGACTCAGCGGGTTTCCCTGCGTCGTCCTGCTGATCACCTCCGGCTTCTGGTGGCCGGGGTTGAAGGCGTTTGTGGGTTGGCGTTGATCGGTCTCGATGCCCCCTGACCTAGAGCAGCGGGATCTCGTCCGGATCCTGCTCCGCGAGCGACGCAGCGTCCCTCGGCGCCTCCGACAGCATGTCCCCCAGCACCAGGGCGGCAAGGGCGCGGCCGACGCGGCGGCCCGAGGCCATGGCGCGCTCGTCCAGCCGTAGCGCCAGTTCGCGCATCGCCGCCGCGGTGCGGGGGATCCGGTGCAGCAGCCAGTCGACCACCGGGGGCGCCACCGCGAGCTGCCGCTCGGCCAGCAGGCGCAGCAGCAGCA
>CAXUBN010000426.1:0-2212 GCA_964249255.1 uncultured Acetobacteraceae bacterium
CGCATCGGCCGCGCCGATCAGGGTGTCGGTCTCGGGCCCGCCCGGCACGTGCAGGCTCAGCACCTCCGCGCGCGGCAGCAGCGCGTGGAGGTCGGGCACGTGGGTGGCGCCGTCCTCCAGCGCCGGCGGCAGGCGGCTGCGGTTGTGGTAGAGCACCGGCATGCCGAAGCCCCGGGCGCGCCGGGCGACGGCGCGGCCGATGCGTCCCATGCCGACGATGCCGAGCGTGCGGCCGGTGACGCGGCTCCCCAGCATCTCCGTCATGCCGAGCGGGCGGTTCCAGCCGTTCCGGATCACCGCCTGGTGCTCGGCGGTGCGGCGGCAGGCGCCCAGGATCAGCAGCATGGTGAGGTCGGCGTTGCAGTCGGTCAGCACGTCGGGGGTGTTGGCGAGGCCGATCCCCCGTTCACCCAGCGCCGCCCGGTCGATATGATCGTATCCGACGCTGACGGTGGCGACCAGCCGCACGCTGTCCGGCAGGGCGTCGATCGCGGCGGCGTCGAGCCGGGTGCCGCTGGTGATCATCAGGGCCGCCGGACGGTGCGCGTGCGTGGCGTGCAGCAGTTCGGTCGTCGTCATCTTCACGGCCGGCAGCGGCCAGGCGTCGAACGCGCCGGCGATCCGCCGCGCCACCGGCTCCGGCATGTCCTGGCTGCACACGAGGCGGGGGCGGGAAGTGTGGTCGGGCATCCGGTCAATCCGTGGCGCGGGCCATAGCGCGGGAACGGCCGTCCGGTTCGCGGGCTTCCGCACCGGACCGGACCGCCCCATGGTGCGCGCATGCGCGGCCTCATGCCCACCCTGACCGCCGACCGGCTGCTGCAGGCCTACGCCGCCGGCATGTTCCCGATGGCGGAGAGCCGGGACCGGCCGACCCTGTACTGGCTCGATCCCGAGCGGCGCGGGGTGCTGCCGCTGGACGGGTTCCACCTGCCGCGGCGGCTGTGCCGGACCGTGCTGTCGGATGCGTTCGTCGTCACCGCCGACCAGGCCTTCGCCTCCGTGATCGCCGCCTGCGCGGCGCCGGTGCCGGGCCGCGAGGAAAGCTGGATCAATCCCGAGATCGAGACGCTGTTCAACGCGCTGCACGGGCGGGGCTACGGGCACAGCGTCGAGGCCTGGCAGGACGGCGCGTTGGTGGGCGGTCTGTACGGGGTGGCGCTGGGACGGGCGTTCTTCGGGGAAAGCATGTTCAGCCGGGCGCGGGACGCGTCCAAGGTGGCGCTGGTGCACCTGGTGGCGCGGCTGCGGCTGGGCGGCTTCACCCTGCTGGACACGCAGTTCATCACGGATCACCTGGCGCAGTTCGGCGCGGTGGAGATCCCGCGCGCGCGCTACCGGCGCCTGCTGGCCGATGCGGTATCGGGCCGGGCCCGATGGCAGGCGGCACCCGACGCCGCGGCGCTGCGTTCGGGGATAGTGGCGTTGTCGTCGCGCGCCGGATCGTGAAGCGGGCCGGCGGTGCGGGCAGCCCACCTGTGCCGTGTTCGGTGTTCAAGGAGATCAAGGACCATGCGCCCCATCGCGAGACGATCGAGGCTGTTCCCGCTGATGCTGGCGGCCGGGACCGCGCTGGCCCCGCTGCTGGCGCCCGGCACACCGGCGCTGGCCCAGAACGACCCGTCGCGCGGCGGGTTGCGCGATGGGTCGCATGACGGGCCGCCGCTGATGCCGACGCGCGACGTGTCCGTGGTCTACGGCGTGAGGCCGGAGGGGGCGCCGCAGGAGCAGACGGTGCGGGTCTACTTCCGCGGCGGCGGCGGCCTGATGCGCATCGACGGGCCGCCGGGGCCGGACGGCAGCCCCAGCGGCGACATGATCATGGACCGCGACGGCCGGATGATGACGGTGGTGGTAAACCAGGCGCGCATCTTCATGCAGGTCCCGGAACGCGAGGTGGTGCGCTCGCCGTTCGTGCTGGACGCCACCATGCGGTTCGCCCGCGCCGGCACCGGCACGGTGGCCGGCCTGCCCTGCACCACCTGGTCGATCAGCACCGCCAAGGGCGAGGCCACCGCCTGCGTCACCGCGGACGGGGTGGTGCTGCACGAGAGCGGCGTGGACGGCGAGGGTGCGCGCGGCGAGCTGACGGCGCGCACCGTGCAGTACGGGCCGTTGCCGGCCGCCCTGTTCATGCCGCCGCCGGGCTACCAGCGCACCGCGCATCCGGCCAACCTGGGGCAGGGGTTGAACGGCGCCTCCTCGGCCGGGC
>CAXUBN010000427.1:0-2211 GCA_964249255.1 uncultured Acetobacteraceae bacterium
GCCGTGGCGCGCCACCGCCAGGGCGGCGCCGGGGGTGGCGGCGATCGCGGCGCACGCGGACAGGCCGGCACGCTGCAGCCGCGCGGTCAGCTCCGTTAGCAGGACGGTCTCGCCGCCGAACAGGTGGGCGCAGCCGGTCAGGTCGAGCCAGATCCCGCCGGGCTGCTCCGCCCGGACGTGCGGGGTGTAGCGGCGGCACCAGTCGGCCAGGGCGATCAGGGCTTCCGCGTCCGCGCGTGGCGCTGCGGGAACCGTGACGAGATCGGGCACCATCGCCTGCGCCTGCGCCAGCTTCATGCCGGCGTGGAGGCCCGCCCGCCGTGCGGCGGGGCTGGCAGCGGCCACGATCATGCGCGGCCCATCGGCCACGGTGGTCACCAGGGGGCGGTCAGCCGTAGCGGAGGCTGGGGCGGAGGCCAGGGTGGATGTCGCTCCCTCCCGTCGCCTGAGCCGATCGGTCGGCCAGTGCGGCAGCCACAGGTAGCCGATCCGGCGGGGGGGCGGGGTCGGCGAGGTGCCAGGTTGGGCGACAGGTTGAGTCGGGAACAACGGGATGTCGGGCATCGCGGGCCTGCAGGATCCAGTGGGATGCGAACGGGGTGCCGCGGCAGCGCAGCAGCTGCAGCTGCCACGGCATGCGGTCGGGCATCTGGTCGAACGGGTCCGACGGGCGGCACGCCGGCGCCGCGGTGACCCGCCACCGGCTGACGGCAGCGCTCGGCGCCAGCAGGAGCGGGTCGTCGTGGCGGTGGCTGCGGCGGACCATGAACGCCGCCACGCCGGATGCCTCCGCGGCCAGCTGCAGCCGGCGCGAGGCGGTGAGGTCCAGGCATCCCCAGGCCTCGCCGACCACGGCGGCCAGGCCGGGATATCGCAGCGCTTCCTCCATCACCGCCAGAACCGAGCCGCCGCACCGCGCCAGGATCAGGCGGTCCGGACCCAGCCCGATGCTGGCCAGCCCAGGCGCGAACAGGTCGTCGTCCCGCATCGCCCACAGCACCTGCCGCGACCGGTCGTGCCCGGCCAGCAGGCCGGCCACCAGCAGGCTGGGAAGGGTGCCGTGCTCGGTGTCGGGACCGCCACCTGCGATCTCGTGCAGTGCGCCGGCCGGAAGGCCGCCGCCGGGCAGGTGGGCGTCGATGGCCTCCAGCCCGAACCGGATCGCCGGCCGGCCTGTGGCGGCTCCGACCGACGCGCCGCCGATCCGGCCGATGCGCAGGCGCAGCGTCTCGATCAGGGCTGTCCTGTCACGGGGCTCGGCCGGGGCAGTGTGATCGCGCATGCAGGAACGTATAGGGAACAAAACGATCGCGTGGAAGCTGGACCTCGCTTTGGATTACCGCGATGGCAAGATGAACATCCTGAGATGGATCAACAGGAGAACGATGTAACTATTTGAGGATAGGATGATCTATCGGCCATCATGACCTGGCTCGTCGGCTCATCCGGATGATGAGCCAAGGGCTGCAAAAGTCTACGATTGCAGCTCGTTTGGTCCGTTCAACCGATTTCTGAGCTCGCAGCCCTCTCGACTCGACGGATCGATCAAGCCGCGACGCAGGAAAAGGTCGATCAGCACCAGGGTCACGTTGAACTTGAACTCGCCGGTGTCGCGCACCAACCGGAACGCTTCGGTAAGCGGGATCAGGCTGAACCCGGCCACCTCGCCATCGGTCGGCACCGGCTGGAACGTGTCCGGCAGCACGAGGTCGAAGCAGTGCAGCCGGTCGCGACGCAGGCCCTCGGGCCGTTCCATCGCGTAGCGGATGGTGCCGACGGCGACCGCCTGCCGGGCCAGCTCCGGCGGCAGGCCGCATTCCTCCGCCGCCTCCTTCTCCAGCGTGTCGCGGATGCCGTAGTCGGCGGACACGCCGCCCGCCGCCAGGTGGTCGAGCCGGTTGGGATCGAGCTGCTTGTCGGCCGCGCGCCGGCCGACCCAGAGGTGCAGACCGTCCGGGCGGTCCACCAGACCGTTCAGGTGCACGCCGTCGGCCAGGATGCCGAAGGCGGGCAAGGCGCCGCGATCCAGCCGCGCCAGCACCGGGCCGTCCGGTTCGGCACGGACGTCGAACGGCTCGCCGCGCAGGCGCAGCAGCCCGGCCCGGCCCAGCGCCTCGCCCAGCGGCTGCAGCCGCAGCGGGTCGTCGAGCACCAGGCTTTCCGCCTCGCGGCGGACGCCGCGGCGTTCCAGCTCGGGGACCAGGCGCGGCC
>CAXUBN010000428.1:0-2204 GCA_964249255.1 uncultured Acetobacteraceae bacterium
CCGCCGCCGAACAGCGAGCCGAAGAAGCCGCCGCTGCGGCCCTGCGGCTGGCTTTGCGCGGCCTGCAGCTGGGCCTGGGTCTGCTGCACCTCCCATTCGAGGCGCTTGATCCGGTTCTGCGCTTCCGCCAGCGCCGCTTCCTGCACCACCGCCATCTGCGTGATGCGGTAGGGCGCCTCGGGGTGGCCCTGGAAGTTGTCCAGGATCAGGCGGTTAGCATCCTGGTCGATCGGCGGCAGGGCGGTCTGCGTGGCCGGCACGCTGCCGAACGAGCCGCCGGTCTGCGGATTGCCGCCGACGCGGGCGATGAAGCGTTGGATGAGGTCGCGTTCTTCGTTGGTCATGGCGGGATGATCCGACTGGTACGACCCGGAACGTCGGCGCGGCCGGCACCCTCGTCAAGGCGGGGCGTCAAGGCGGGGCTAGACAGGTGCCGCTCAGTCGAGGCCGAGCCGCGGCCATTCGATCGCCGGGCAGCGGTCCATCGCCACCGCGAGCCCGGCCGCTCGCGCGAGCGCCGCCGATCGCGGCTCGACGATGCCGAGCTGCATCCACACCGTGCGCGCCCGCAGCCGGATCGCCGCCTCCACCACCGGCGGCACGTCGGCGGCGTGGCGGAAGATGTCCACCATGTCGAGGGGGCCTGCCCTGTCCGCGGCCTCGTCCAAGCTGGCCACCACCGTCTGCCCGTGCAGCGCCTGCCCGGCCAGCCCCGGGTTGACCGGCACCACCGCGTAGCCGTGCGCCAGCAGGAACCGCATCACCCGGTTCGACGGCCGCTCGGGCCGCGCCGACGCGCCCACGAGGGCGATCCGCCGCGTGTTCCGCAGGATCGCCGCCACCTCGTCGTCGGCGAGGCCGTCCGCACTGCTCATGCCCGTCTCCCGCATGCCTGCCCCCGGCGATCGAGCGTGACGCTCGCTTCCACCATGCAGCATCCCACTCGTGCTCCCAATCTGCCGTGGAGCCGATGATCTTTGCCCGATGGGCCTGTTCGCCGCCGCCGTGCCAGGCCCGATCCCCGCACATCGTCCGGGAGCGTAGTCCCGTGCCCACTTCCTTGGCAGTGCGCCGGCCCGCCCGTATGGTGGTCGGCGGTCAAGCATGACCGGCATCCCGGAGTTGATCCCGCATGGCTCCGGCCGCAGCGCCCGTTCCACCACCCGACGTCAGGCCAGGCCGCGCGCGCGGCGCGTCGTTCCAGGACCTGATCCTGACCCTGCACCGGTTCTGGGCCGACCAGGGCTGCGCCATCCTGCAGCCCTACGACACCGAGGTCGGCGCCGGCACCCTGCATCCCGCCACCAGCCTGCGGGCGCTCGGTCCCACCCCCTGGCGCACCGCCTACGTGCAGCCCTGCCGCCGCCCGTCCGACGGCCGCTACGGCGCCAACCCGAACCGGCTGCAGCACTACTACCAGTACCAGGTGCTGCTGAAGCCGACGCCTGCCGACAGCCAGGCGCTGCTGCTCGACAGCTACCGCGCCATCGGCATCGACCCGGCGCTCCACGACATCCGCTTCGTCGAGGACGACTGGGAGAACCCCACCATCGGCGCCTGGGGCCTGGGCTGGGAGGTGTGGTGCGACGGCATGGAGGTGACGCAGTTCACCTACTTCCAGCAGGTGGGCGGTATCCCGACCGTGCTGCCCTCGACCGAGCTCACCTACGGGCTGGAGCGGCTGGCCATGTATGTGCAGGGGGTCGAGAACGTGTACGAGCTCGACTTCAACGGGCATGGGCTGTCCTACGGCGACGTATTCCTGCGCGCCGAGCGCGACTACTCGCGCCACAACTTCGAGCTGGCCGACACCGCCATGCTGCTGCGCCACTTCGCCGACGCCGAGCGGGAATGCGCGGCCCTGGTCGGGAACGGCGTCGCCCAGCCGGCCTACGACCAGTGCCTGAAGGCCAGCCACCTGTTCAACCTGCTGGACAGCCGCGGCGTGATCTCGGTGGCCGAGCGCGCGTCCCATATCGGCCGCGTCCGCACGCTGGCCCGGGCCTGCGCGGAGTGCTGGCTCCAGGGCGAGCGCTGACATGCCCGAGCTGCTGCTCGAGCTGTTCTGCGAGGAGATCCCCGCGCGCATGCAGGTGGCGGCGGCCGAAGCGCTGAGCCGCCTCCTTGCCGACGCCCTGGCCCCGCTATGCCCCGCCGATCCACGCCCATTCTCCGGGCCGCGGCGCATCGCCCTGGCGCTGACG
>CAXUBN010000429.1:0-2203 GCA_964249255.1 uncultured Acetobacteraceae bacterium
GCCAAGCCTGCCGCCAAGGCTCCGACCAAGCCGGCCGCCAAGAAGAAGTAGGGATTGGGCGGGTCCGCCACGCGGCGGGCCCGCCCTTCCGCCGGTGGTTCCTACTGACGCCGGAACGTCACCACCAGCACGTCGCGGCTGGCGGGTGCGCCGTTGTCCATGGCCTTGATCGGAGTGACGCCGTGGTAGACGCGGGCGTCGTCGACGAATGCGGCGTCCAGCGGCCGGGTCAGGGTGAAGGAACCGAGCAGCCGGCGCTGGCCATCATGGATGCTGGTGACGCCGCTCTCGATGTTGCGGCGTGCGATCAGCAGCACCAGCACCCAGTCGACGCCGTCGCGGTGCAGCCCTTCCGGCGTGGGACGGCCGTCTTCGCGGTCGGACGGCTCGATGCGGAACTGGTGCAGCTCGACGTGCCACACCCCCGGCCGGGCGCCCGGGGCGGTGAGCGCATCGAACAGCGCGTGGCAGGCGGACAGGATCGCGCGCAGCACCGGATGGGCCGCGACCGCGTCCTCGACCGGGGTGAACCAGCGCTCGATGCCGCCGTTCAGCTCGTTGTGGTCGCGGCTCTGATAATGCGGCTGATGCGCCTTCCGTTCGATCAGCTGCCCCGGCAGTCCCCCTGGCAGTCCCCCCGCGCCGGAACCTACCGCGAACACCGCGTGCCGCCGCCGCCGGTAGCGGCCGCCGTCGGCCATGTAGCGGTCGAGCCCCAGATGATCCCAGCTGGCGGCGAACTCGTCCCAGCGCTCCAGCGCGGCCGGATCGAGCAGCGCCCGCATCGCGTCCGCGCCCACGAACGCGTATCCCTCGCGCGCGATCGCGTCGGCAAGGGCATCAAGGTCCGCGGCGCGCTCAGCCATGGGCATGGGCATCCTGGGTTGGGGACCGGGTCGAGGACTGGGTGGAAGGCTCCGGATGCCCTCCGCCGTCCAGCAGCCGCGACAGGCCCGGAACCACGATAGCCTGGTGCGCCTGCGGCAGCGCAATGCCCAGTGTCGCGAACCGGTCGCGCAGGCGGCGGTTGAACTCGCGCTGCACCGGCCAGCGGCCGCCCACCGTGCAGCGGATCGTGCCGCTGATCGCGACCGCATACTCGCCCAGGCTGTCGACGCCGTTCAGCGCGAAGTCGCCCAGGATCATCTCGGCGAACGGCGCCTCGCGCCGCAGGTCCGTGCCGATCGCGGTCATCAGCCCGCACACCCGGTCGGTATCCTCCGAGAACGCGATGCTGACGTTGACGCCAGCCACCGCGTAGTCGCGGCTCATGTTGGCGACCGTGGACACCGACGAGAACGGGATGATCTGGATCGCGCCATCGCCGCCGCGCAGGCGCAGCGTGCGGATCGAGATGTGCTCCACCGTGCCGGTGATACCGGCCACGGTGACGGTGTCGCCCACCTGCATGGCGTTCTCGACCAGCAGGAAGATGCCGGTGATGAAGTCCTGCACCAGCTTCTGCGAGCCGAAGCCCACCGCCACGCCGACGATGCCGGCCCCGGCCAGCAGGGGGGCGATGTTGACGCCGATCTCGCTCAGCGCGGTCAGCACCAGCACCGTGCCCAGCACCATCAGCAGCAGCGTGCGCAGGATCGGCAGCAGCGTCTGCAGCCGCACCGCGCGCGGCACCTGGTCATCGTGGCGGAAGCGCTCGATCTGCCGGTCCAGCGCGCTGTTGGCCATCTCCCAGACCGTGATGCCCACCGCCAGCGCCACGCCCACCGTGAGGATGGCGGACAGGAGGCGGCGGCCGATCGTGCCGTGCGTGAAGAAGGCGAGCGCCGGCAGGCCCCAGGCCTGCAGCAGGGCGACCAGGCCCGCCGCGGTGAGCGCCCCGGTGACCAGGCGGCGCAGCGCCGGGTAGTAGCGGCCGGCGCGCCGTTCCAGCCCGGGATGGCGCAGCTCGGCGTCCTGGGTCACCCGGAACACGCGGTCGAGCCCGCCCAGCAGCATGATGCCGAGGAGCCGCGCCACCAGGATCACGCCGCAGCTCTCGAGGAACAGGTGCAGCATCAGGGTGTAGCCGCCGCGGATCTGCGCCGCCCACACCACCCACAGCGCCCCGTCGAAGAACAGGGCGATCACCCACCAGCGGTTGGCCAGTCGCGCCAGCAGCCGGCCGAGGGCGCGCCGGCGCAGCCGCCGCGGCGGCTGCAGGCTGGCCGCCACCGGTTGGCGGACCCGCCAGATCAGCACCGCC
>CAXUBN010000430.1:0-2183 GCA_964249255.1 uncultured Acetobacteraceae bacterium
GTCCCCGGAGCGATCGGGCATCTGGCGGCTCGGCGACCAGTCGGCGGTGATCCCGTCCTTCACCGGCGACGGCATGTCGATCGCGCTGCACAGCGCCGCCCTGGCCGCCGTTCTTCTTGACCGGGACGCTCAGCCGGCCATGCTGCAGGCGGCGATGCGGCGCGAGGTCGGAGCCCGCGTGGGCATGGCGGCGATCCTGTCGCTGGGCGCGGTACGCCGGCCGCTGCAGCCGCTCGCGGTGCTGGCCGCGCGCCTGCTGCCGTCCCTGGTCGCCGAGCTGGCCGCCCCCCCTCGCGTGCCCGCCCGCGCCCTTCAGGCGGCGCTGGCTGCCTGTGGCTGAGCCCGATCACGAGGTGTTCCGAATGCAGCGCGCCGCCATCTTCGTCGACGCCGGCTACCTGTTCGCGCAGGGGTCGCTGCTGGTCGCCGGCGCCCGGCTTCCCCGCGATCTGCTGATGCTCGATATCCCGGCCGTGGTGGCGGCGCTGCGGGACACCGCGGCCGCCGCCTGCGGCCTGCCGCTGCTGCGGATCTACTGGTACGACGCCGTCCGGCACGGCCGGCTGACGCCCGAGCACGAACGGCTCGCCGACACCGACGACGTCAAGATCCGCCTCGGCCAGCTCAACGCCCAGGGCCAGCAGAAGGGGGTGGACGTCCTGCTGGTCACCGACCTCGCCGAGCTGGCCCGCAACCGCGCCATCAGCGACGCGGTGCTGATCTCGGGCGACGAGGACGTGCGGATCGGCGTGGTGCTGGCGCAGCAGCTCGGCGTGCGCGTTCACCTCATCGGCATCAGGCCGGCCCGGTCGAGCCAGAGCCTGTCCCTGCTCCGTGAGGCCGACACCACGATCGAATGGGACGAGGACGTCGTCGGCCGGTTCCTGGATCGGGCCGTCCCGGTCCCCCTATCCGGCACGGCCGATCCGGGCGGGATCGCGGCCGAGCTCGAGCTCGCCATCGACGACCTGATCGGCGGCCTGCTGCCGATCGAGACCATCCGGCTGAAGGCGTCCTTCGCCGGCAGCAGCACCATCCCGGGCGAATACGACCGCGAGCTGCTCCGCATCGGCCGGCTCCACCATGACGGCGCCAACCTCGCCGACGCCGAACGGGCGGCGCTGCGCGCCCGCTTCGTGCAACGGATCCAGGAGCTCCAGCCCGGCGACGACGGCCGGGAGGACGATCCGGCGGAGGAGCGGTCGGCTACCTGATGCGGCTGTTCATGCAGCCGGAGCTGACGCATTCCCGGTAGCGGTCCTGAAGGAACTGGGTCCGCTCGATCGTCATCTTCGACGCGCAGGACAGGTTGACGAGGAAGCCGCCATCCTCGTGCTTGCTGCAGCTGTCGTTCCGAGTCTGCAACCATGCGATCTGGCTGGAGCGCAGCGCGCTCCGGCCGGACGGGTCGAGCTTCCCGCGCAGCAGCGAGAAGCTGTTGTTCAGGTCGGCGTCGGACTGCTGATAGACCTTGTTCAGGCAGTAGAGCCCGTCGAAGTCGTTGTGCGGCTTGTCGCAGGCGGAGTCAGCGCTGGCCCGGCTCCCCGGCAACGAGCAGAGCAGCCCGCCTGCCAGGAGAACGATCGCCGTGCGGGACATCCGGGACATGGAACGCCCTCGAACCATCGGAATGCGCACCGTCAATGACCCTGCGTCGCCGCGGCGGCATAGGCCGGTCGCTGCCACACCTTGATGCCCAGGATCCGCAGGGTGGCCGGAAACACGGTCTGCGCGTTCGGCGGGCCGGGCCACGAGCCGCTGCCGCCGACCGCCAGGTTGGCGATCAGGTAGAACGGCTTGTGCATGTCGCCGGGCGTGGTGCGCTGCCCGACCGCGACGCCGTCGATGAAGAAGGTGATGGTCTGCGGACCCCAGTCGACGCCGTAGCGGTGGAACGCGCGCGATCCATCGACGCCGGTATGCACCGTGTTGGTGGTGGCGCTGCCGTTGTAGCTGTCCGGCTGGGTGGCGACCCACGCCTTGTCGTTGGTGTGCAGCGAGAAGTAGGCGGTGCTGGGATCGTCGCAGAGTGCCTCCGGCGCGTCGATCTCCGGCGGCCAGTTGTCGTCCACCGACAGCAGCCAGAAGGCCGGCCAAAGCCCACGCCCGGAGGGGATCTCGGCGTCGATCTCGAAGTAGCCGTAGGTCTGGCTGTACGGGTAGGTGTTGAGGGCGCCGCTCAG
>CAXUBN010000431.1:0-2182 GCA_964249255.1 uncultured Acetobacteraceae bacterium
GGCCGACGCGACCGCGGCGCTCGCACTGCTGATGGCGGCCGACGGCCCGAAGGACCTGCTGTCCGGTCGCCATCCCGGCCTGGAGGCGCTGCGGGAGGCACGGGACGAGGTGCGCGCGGCGCTGGACGTGGGCCGCCGGGTAGCGCCCACCGTGCGCGGCGATGTGGCGCTGATCCGCCTCGACACGCCGTGCCAGATCCATCCGCTGGTGGCGCAAAGCTGGACCGGCCGCCTGCGCGGCAAGATCGTGCTGGCCGCCAACACCGGCTACCGACCGGGCTGGGTGCACTTCGCCGCCCGGACCGGCGGCGACGCCGACCTGATCGCGTTCTTCGCCCGGCACCGTCCAGCGGGCGCTGATGAGCAGTATGGCAACGGCCACCGCCGTGCGTCTGGCGGCGCACTGCGCGCGTCGGATTGGAACCTGCTTGCGGACAGGCTGGGGTTCGGTCCGGCGGCCCGGGTCGAGGCCGCGGGCGACGCCGACACCGAGGCCGCGGCATGAACGCCCTGCCCCCGACAGCACCGATGCGGATGGGCTTCCCGGTCAAGGTGATGGGCGCCCCCGACCTCAAGAGCAACGACACGCGGCGCTGGCAGAAGGGTCCGCACCTCCGCACCTCGCTCGAGTGCCTCGACGCGATCCTGGACTATTGCGACAAGCATGCGATCCGCATGTATCGCATGTCCTCCGACATCGCGCCCTATGCGACCCACCCGGACATGCCGCAGTTCCACGGGATGGTGGCGGAAAGCGACGCCGAGCTGCGCGCGTTCGGCGCCAAGGCCCGGGCGCTGGACATCCGGCTGTCGTTCCACCCGTCGCAGTTCGTGGTGCTGAACAGCCCCGACCCGGAGCTGGTCGCCAAGAGCACCTGGGACCTCGTCTCGCAGGCGGAGATGCTGGACCGCATGGAGCTGGGCCCGGAGGCAGTGCTGGTGATCCATGTCGGCGGCACCTACGGCGACGTGGGCGCCGCCCGCGACCGATGGATCCGCACCTGGCACGGGCTTCCCGAGCCGGTGCGGCGCCGCCTGGTGCTGGAACACGACGACATCCGCTTCTCGGCCGCCGACGTGCTGCACATCCACGAGCACACGGGCGTCCGGCTGATCTTCGACCACCAGCACTTCTGGTGCCTGAACCCGGAAGGGCTGGGCATGCTGCAGACGGTAAAGCGCATCCTGGCCACCTGGCCCGCGGGCGTGCGGCCGAAGCTGCACTTCTCCACGCCCAACACCGGGATGCGCGAGCTCAAGCGGCGGGACAAGACGACCAAGAAGATCAAGACGGTGAACGTGGCCCCGATCTGGACCGGCCACGCCGACTTCACCAACCCGTTCGAGTTCGCCGGCTTCATGCGGCTGACCGAGGGGCTGGAGTTCGATGTGATGCTGGAAAGCAAGGTCAAGGATCTGGCCCTGCTGCGCCTCCGTCCCGACCTGCTGCGCTACGCCCCCGACACCGCGGGCCGCTTCGGACTCACGCCCGCTATGGCCACCGCGCTGGAGGAAGAGGAGCACGAGCTGGTGACGGAGGAGGAAGCGTCCGGAGCGTGAGGGGCGTGGCGGAGGCCATGACGAGCCTCCGCCGGCGCGGTCAGAACTTGTTGGTGGTGGCCCAGCCGCTGATGGCCGCGTTGGCGGTCGCCGGCTGCTCGAAGATGCTGACGTGGGATGCACCCGGGATCAGGGCGAGCGTCCCGTGCGGGACCTGCTGCGACAATGCCTGCGCGATCGCGAACCCGTAGACCGGGTCCTCGCGCCCCTCGACCACCAGCACCGGGACGCCGATGGAGGCGAGCTGTGCGGTGTAGTCCGGCCGGATCGCCAGGGTCTCGGCGCCGGCCTGGGCGCCGGCGATCGAGCCCTCGGCGATGATGTCCTCGATCGCGGTGGCGGCGGCAGGATCGCCCAGCCGGGTGGTGCCGGTGAGCAGCTGCGGCGTGATGGTGTTGATGATGGCGGACACGCCGTTCTGCGTCGCGTATACGGCGTAGCCGGCCCATTCGCCCTGCTCGATCGTGGAGGCGCCCATCGCGATCGTATCGATCAGGACCATGCCGAGGAAGCGTTGCGGCGCCTCGCGGTAGATCTCCTGCGTGATGATGCCGCCCATGGAATGGCCGCCGATCACGGCGCGGTCGATGCCCAGGTGGTTCATCAGGTCGAGCACGTATCG
>CAXUBN010000432.1:0-2171 GCA_964249255.1 uncultured Acetobacteraceae bacterium
GATGGAGGCGATGGGCAGCGGCCTGCCCGTGGTGGCGTTCGAGAACAGCGGCGGCATCCCCGAGCTGCTGCGCCGGTTCGACGCCGGCGCGCTGGTGCCGCTGGGCGACGTCGCCGCGATGGCGCGCAGGGCGGTGGCGCTGGCGCAGGACTGCCACGACATGCCGCTCCGCGAGCGCGCCCGCTCCGGCCGCTCGGTGGCACGGCAGCTGTGCTTCCGCCGCTACGTGTCCGCCCTGCTGGCGCTGTCGCAGCCGGCGCTGCGGCGGATCTCGGTGGTGGTGCCCAGCTACAACTACGCCCGCTACATGCGCCAGCGCCTGGCCTCGATCTTCGCGCAGGGCCATCCGGTGCTGGAGGTGATCGTGCTCGACGACGCGTCCGCCGACGACAGCGTGGCCGAGGCCCGCGCCGCGGCGGCGGAATGGGACCGCGAGGTGCGCGTGGTGGCGCGTACCGCCAACTCCGGCTCGGTGTTCCGGCAATGGCAGCGCGCCGCGGCGGAGGCCAAGGGCGACTGGGTGTGGATCGCCGAGGCCGACGACGCCGCCGACCCGCGGCTGCTGGAACGGCTGGTGCAGGCGCTCGACACCGCGCCCCGCGCGGTGATGGCGTTCTGCGACAGCCGCTCCGTGGACGCCGAAGGGGCCGCCGTATCCGACAGCTACAAGCCGTACTACGCCACCGCGGCCGGCACCGCGCTGGAGGCGGACGGCGTGCACGAGGGCCCGGCCTTCGTGCAGACCTGCCTGGGCGAGCGCAACCTGATCCTGAACGCCAGCGGCGTGCTGTTCGAGCGCACGGCGCTGCGGGCGGCGCTGGGTCGGCTCGGCGACGAGCTGCTGGGCTTCAAGGTGGCCGGCGACTGGCGGCTCTACATCGAGCTGCTGCGCGAGGAGGGCGCGCAGGTGGCCTACGTCGCCGAGCCGCTCAACATCCACCGCCGCCACGACAACAGCGCCACGCACCAGCTGGCGGCGCAGCGGCACCTGGGCGAGGTGGCCCGCATCCACCGCCTGATCGGCCGCCAGCCGGCGGTGCTGGACGAGCACCGCATGCGCCAGCGCGCCTACCGCGCGCAACTGGCGGAGCAGTTCGGGCTCAGGGTGGCGGGGGAGTAGGGAAACAAGGCCAGGGCGCCGCCCTGGACCCGCTGGGGCCGCAGGCCCCAGACCCCGATCGGTAGGGATGATCACCGGTTAGGGGCGCAACTCGATCAGGCGGTACTGCCTGCGGTCGCCGGTGCGCGGCGCTCCGTCGTCGATGCGCGCGCAAAGCCGGCCATCGCCGCATCGCGCGATGTCGGCACGGTTGACGGCGTCCAGAAAGGCCACCTGCGTCCTCAGCGCGTCGTAGCGCGCCTGGTAGAACCCGAAGGCGAGCTCGTAGGTCGCGACCAGGCTCGCCAGGCAGGCCACCAGCGCCACCCCGACGCCCCAGAGCATCCAGCGCCGCTGCGACGCGAAATCACCCCTGACCGCGCCGAGGTCGCGCGTGGTCCGGGCGGCCTCGGCGGTGATGCCCCGCACGGTCTGCCCGAACTCGGAGATCGGCGGCCCGAACCCGCCCCGCACCGTGGTCTCGACCTGTCCCGCGCAGCATTGCAGCCACCGGTCGATCTTCTCCTCGACGCGCGCCGTGAGCTGGTCGGCCAGCAAGCCCTGCTGGCGCTCGATGCGCCCGCAGCGCTCCTCGAACCGTGCCATCACGTTCGCCATCTGCGCGGCGAGGGCCAACTGGTCGTCTTCCCGCATGGCGATGCTCCTGCCGCCTTAGCGCGCGAGCGACAGGCCCTGGCGAGGCTGTGCCGCGGCCTGCTGGCCGCTTGCCTGCGCCGTCAGCCGCGCCTGCGCCAGCTCCGCGCCCCGCTCGCGATGCTGCTCCGGCGAGACCCGCAACGCGTCCTGGACGTCGACGCTGCCATGCCCGCCGAACCGGCCCGACTGCCCGACGGAGATGGTGGACCGGTCGGCGCTGAAGCGCAGCTGGTCGACATGCGTCAGGCCCTGCCGCTGCGCGTCCGCGCCCACGGCCGCCGCGAGGTGGTCGATCTCCCTGTCCGTGGGGTAGAGGCCGGCGCGCGTATGCAGCGTCTCGACCTGCCGGCGGATGCCCTCGTCCCGGGCGTGGAGCGGATCATGCGCGGCGTGGACCGGCTCCGCCGCCCCGGAC
>CAXUBN010000433.1:0-2170 GCA_964249255.1 uncultured Acetobacteraceae bacterium
CTGTCGTCGCGTCCGCGCCGGCCAGGGCCGCGGCCCCGCAGGCCAAGATCGATGGCGGCATCGTCATCGGTGCCGAGCAGGGTGATATCGCAGCGTTCCTCGGCATCCCGTATGCGGCCCCGCCGGTCGGGCCGCTGCGGTTCAGGCCGCCGCAGCCCGTGGCGCCCTGGACGGCGCCGCTCGCGACCACCAGGGTCTCCGGCTACTGCTCGCAGGCGCGGGCCGGGGTGGCCATGGGCGGCGAGGACTGCCTCTACCTGAACGTCTGGACCAGGCGGTCGCCGGACGGCGCGCCCGCCGCCGGCCACCGGCCGGTCATGGTGTTCATCCATGGCGGCGGCTATCAGGCCGGCAGCGGCTCGTATCCCTACTACGCCGGCGGGATCCTGGCCGGGCGGGGCGACGTCGTCGTCGTCACGATCAACTACAGGCTCGGCGCCCTGGGCTTCCTGACCGCTCCGGCGCTGGATGCCGAAAGCCCGTCCAGGGTGTCCGGCAACTACGGCATCCTCGACCAGCAGGCGGCGATCCGCTGGGTGCACGCCAACATCGCGGCGTTCGGCGGCGATCCGGGGAACGTGACGCTGTTCGGGGAGTCCGGCGGGGGCATCTCGGTCGAGCACGCCCTGGTGTCGCCGCTGCTGGCCCCCGGCCTGTTCCAGCGCGCCATCATCGAGAGCGCCATCGGCGTGCAGTCGCTGCCGACGCTGGCCCAGTCGGAGGCCGGCTTCAGCGCCGGCATCATCCGCGCCGTCGGCTGCGCCGGCGCCGCAGACGTCGCCGCCTGCGTGCGCGCGGTGCCGAACACCCGCTTCAACCTGTTCGCCACCCCGCTCACCCCCGGCACGGCGCACGACGTGCTCGACGGCGTCGTGCTGCCGCGCCAGACGCTGGACGCCTTCCGGTCCGGCCAGTTCACCCATGTGCCGATCCTCATCGGTACGACGCACGACGAGTTCACCTTCGCGGTCTGGCCGCTGGAGATGCCGCCCAACCCTCCGGTCCTGACCGCCGCCGCCTACGCCGCCCGGATCGAGGCCCTCTACGGTCCCCGCGGCCCGGCGGTCCTGGCCGAATATCCGGCCGGTGCCCAGCGGAGCCCGATCCAGGCCCTCGCGGCGGTGCAGACCGACGGCAGCGGCGCCTGCTACAACCTGGCGAAGTATGCCGCACTCGGCCGCTTCGTGCCGACCTTCGCCTACGAGCTCGACGAGCCCGACCCGGCGCGGGGCTGGCTGCAGGGACCGCCGGTCGCCGGCCTGAACTACGGCGACGTCCATACGTCGGACCTGCCCTACGTGTTCGGCTACGCCGAGCCTCCCAACGGCACCGCCCCGGCGGTGACCGGCAAGGACGTGGCGCTGCGCGACATCGTGATGGCGTACTGGACCAACATGGCGAAGAGCGGCGATCCGAACGTCCCCGCCGGCGACGGGGCCGGTCCGCGCTGGCCCGGCTATGCGTCGTCGCAACGGGTGCTCTCGCTGACGGACACGCCGGCGCTGATCCCGGCCGCGGCGTTCGGCCGGGATCACCACTGCGCGTTCTGGAGCACGATGCCGCCGCCGCCGGCACGCTGAGGGTCTGCGGTATCGAGGTGGCGATATGTTTTCGGGTGGGGGCCCTGGAGTTTGATCTGAACGATGGGTTCGCGGATTTGCAGGGATCGGGCTTGACGATCCGCGATCCACTGCGGGAGGTCAGGTCGGATCGCCGACATGCTTCATGCTCGGACAGGAGCGCCCGCTCGAGCCCGCCCCATCATCGTTGCGGAGCCGGAAGCCATCGGCCGCCCGCGGCGTTACCGATGCGATCGCGGCCCGGACGGAGCGAGGACCGTCCGGATTTTCGCCTGATTCTGGCTGCATTCCTGTTTGCCGAAGCCGGCCGCCAACGCCGCGCAGCATCCCCGAGGGAGATCACATCATGGTAAAGACGGTCACGACGCTTGGACTGGCGGTGTCGCTGCTGGCGGGGGCGGCGCTGCCGCTGACGCCCGCCTCGGCGGAGCCGGGCGGCTGCCTGAAGTACGGCGCGGTTGGCGCCGTGGGCGGCCACGTCGCCCATCACGGCGTGCTGGGTGCGGCGGGCGGCTGCGCCACCGGCATGATCGTGCGCCACCGCTACCGCAAGGAGCAGCGCCGCGAGGCCGCCGCCTATCGCGCCGGCG
>CAXUBN010000434.1:0-2165 GCA_964249255.1 uncultured Acetobacteraceae bacterium
GAAATCGCCGACCGCCTGCTCGGCCGCGGCGACCGCATGGTGGCCGCCGTCGCCCCGCGCCGCCCCCTGCCACCCTGCCAGCGTCCCCAGCATGCCGTGCAGCCGCACCGGCTCTCCATGCCATCGCCCGTCCGCCGCGATCGTCAGCGGTGCGGTACGGCCCGACGCGTGCAGCGACAGGTGGTCCACGGCGAGCATCCGCGCCCCTGCCGCATGCGGCAGCCGGCCGGCATCGAAGGCGCCGGTGTCCAGGACCAGGCTCTCCAGCCACGGCCGACCGGCCACCACCCCCGCCGGCGCCGCATCCGTCACCCGGGCGCGCAGCCGCAGCCCCGTCACAGGCGGCACGGCCGCATGCGGGAACAATGCATCGACCGCCTCCAGCCGCGCCGCCTGCGCATCCACGTCAAGCGCGTAGCCACGCAGCCGCGCCGGATCGGCCAGCGTGCCGGTAATCCCGACATGCGCCACCGCCTGCCCGTCCAGCTGCTCGACGGCGTTGGCTCGGACCCGCCACGACGCCCGCGATGGATCGGCGCCGTCCAGCCGCGACAGCGCGCCGGTGTTGATCTCCGCCTGGAAGTCGGCCGCGCCGTGTCGCCCGGACAGGCTCGCCGATGGCGCGCTTCCGGCCAGCCCGCTCGCCTCCAGCCTCACCCGGTCGACCGCGCCGCTCAGCCCGTCATGCGCGTCCGACCAGGCGACCCGGCCATCCAGCAGTCGCATCGACCCGACCTCGACCCGCCAGCGCTCGCGGTCCCCAGCAACGGCACCGCCGCCGCCATTCCCGACCGGGGGCGGCTTGTGGAGCTGCCAATTCGCCGACCCGTCCGCCGTCCGCTCCAGCACCACGTCCGATTGCGTGAGCGTGACCCCTTCCAGCCGGACCACGTGCCGCAGCAGCGGCAGCAGTGCCAGGTGTGCGTCCAGCCGCGCCGCCGTCAGCATCTGCGGCCGGGCACCCCCGGGCCAATCGGCGAAGGCGATATCCTCCGCCTCAACCTCCGGCACCGGCAGCAGCCGCACCCGTAGCCGGTCCAGCGTCAGCGTCCGCCCGGTCTGCCGCAGCACGTCCCGCTCGACCCGCGCCGTCAGCGCCGCCGGATCGAGCCGTCGCTGCACGATCCACGCTGCCGCCCCCACCCCGACGGCCGCGAGCATCAGCAACACCAGCACCGCGCCCGCCAGCGTTCGCAGCGGTTTGCGTCCCACCCGTCTCGCCCCGGTTGGTCCGGCCATGGCCATCGTTCAGGCCCGCCGCGGCGCCGGCAGCGGCCCTGTCTCGAAGCCGAGCGCGCGGAAGGTGTCGCGCATGTGCGGCGGCAGGGCCGCCGCCACGCGCAGCCGTCCGCCCGCCGGGTGGGGCAACTCCAGCGCTCGTGCGTGGAGGTGCAGCCGATCGGGGAACCCATCGAGGTGCGCGCGCTCGCCGCCATACTTCGGATCGCCCAGGATCGGCGTGCCCAGCGCCTCGCAATGCACCCGCAGCTGGTGGGTACGGCCCGTGTGCGGCATCAGCTCCAGCCACGACATCTTGCGCGCCGCCGCGTCCCGCACCGCGTATTCGGTGCGGGCATACGCCGCATCCTCGTCGTTCCGATCCGCGGCGATCGTCAACGCCCCCGGCCCGGAGCCGAGCCGCGCCAACGGCAGGTCGATCACCCCGTCCGCCGGCGTCGGACGGCCCACCACCACCGCCCAGTACGTCTTGACCACCTCGCGGGTGCGGAACGCCGCCGCCAGTTTGGCCGCCACCCCTGGCGTACGCGCCAGCAGCAGCAGCCCCGAGGTGTCGCGGTCGATCCGGTGCACCAGGCGCGGCCGGTGTTCGCCGTCGCCGCGCAGCGCGTCCAGCATGCCATCGACATGCCGCGTGATGCCCGGGCCGCCCTGAACCGCCAGCCCGGCCGGCTTGTTCAGCACGATCACGCCGTCGTCGCGATACACCACCATCCGTTCGAGCTCGGCCGCATCGTGCGGATCCACCGCCACCGCGGCCGGCGCCGGTCGCGCCGCCCGCGGGATCG
Organism: uncultured Acetobacteraceae bacterium; assembly: GCA_964249255.1. Classification (GTDB taxonomy): domain Bacteria; phylum Pseudomonadota; class Alphaproteobacteria; order Acetobacterales; family Acetobacteraceae; genus Lichenicola. The sequence goes on from CAXUBN010000434.1 coordinate 2,028, forward strand.
GCGGCACCCGCACCAGCTGCCCGGCGAGGAGCCGCGTCGCGGCGTCCGCCCGCGCGCCGTCGACCCGGACCTGGCCGGTGCGGCCCCGCGGCTGCAGCGCGCCCTGGGGCAGGTGCGGGTAATGGCGGCGGAACCAGC
>CAXUBN010000435.1:0-2161 GCA_964249255.1 uncultured Acetobacteraceae bacterium
GACCAGAAGGGCGGCGAGCACCGTCGCCGACAGGTGGCCGGCGGACCGGCGCCGGAGGGACCGCCGCGCGGCCGGGCGGACCGGACCGGGCGTCACGCGGCGATGTCGTAGGGCGGACGGTGCAGGCCGGCGGGCGACAGGGTGAACACCTCGCAGCCGTCGGCGGTAACGCCCACCATGTGCTCGAACTGCGCCGACAGGCTGCGATCGCGCGTGACCGCGGTCCAGCCATCGTCGAGGATCTTCACCTCGGGCCGGCCGGCGTTCACCATCGGCTCCACGGTGAAGAACATGCCCGGCCGCAGCACCACGCCCTCGCCGGGCCTGCCGAAATGCAGGATGTTGGGCGCGCTGTGGAACTGCCGGCCGATGCCGTGCCCGCAGAAGTCGCGCACCACCGAGAAGCGCCGGGGCTCGACGTGGCTCTGGATGGCATGCCCGATGTCGCCGACCCGTGCCCCGGGCTTGATCGCCTCCAGACCGCGCATCAGCGAATCGTAGGTGACGTCGATCAGCATCGCGGCGCGACGCGACGGGGTGCCGGCGACGTACATGCGGCTGCTGTCGCCGTGCCAGCCATCGACGATGGAGGTGACGTCGATGTTGAGCACGTCGCCGTCCTGCAGCCGGCGCTCGCCCGGGATGCCGTGGCAGACCACGTGGTTGATGGAGATGCAGGAGGATTTCGGGTAGCCGCGGTAGTTCAGCGTGGCCGGCACGGCGCCGCGCGACACGGTGTAGTCGTGGATCAGGCGGTCGAGTTCGCCGGTGGAGACCCCCACGCGGACATGCGGCGTGATCATGTCCAGGGTTTCGGCGGCAAGGCGTCCGGCCGCCCGCATGCCGGCGAAGTCCGCATCCGGATGGATGATGATCCGACGTCCGTCCGCCTCACCGTCCATCGTCGCGCGTCCTGCCTGTCGGCCCTGCATAAGCGGGCCCGCCCCGGGGGTCCGGCATCGGCGTGCGGTTAAGCCGGCGCGCGATCCGTCGCCGATCAAGATGCGCGGACGGTGGGCCCCGTGCAAGGAGCCGCCCGCCGCGACGGCAGGGCGGGCCGGACCAGGGGGCGTGATCGGATGCGGGTGCGCGTCAGCCCTTCTGCACGCGGCCGTGCCACCCATGGCGGCGCACGCCGAACGCGACCGCGCTGGTGGCATGGATGCGCGCGCCGATGAGCCCGAAGCGCGACCCGTGGCCACGGCCATGGCCACCCGCCGTCGCTGCCGCCGGCAGCACCGCCTGGCTGGTGACCATGCGCATGAACGGGCGGCCATGCGACCGGACCATCACGCGGTGGCGCTGCACCGGCGCCGGGGCATCGTCGGCGCCCACCGTGTCGGAGGCCAGCAATACCGGTGCGCGGCGGTTGCGGACGCCATGCGGCGCGACCGGCACGCCCTCCTGCTGGAAGCCCTGGTCGAGCAGCCCGGTCATCACCGCGGAGCGCTGCGAGTTGCTGCTGGCGCCGAGCACGACGCCGATCAGCCGCACGTTGCCACGCACCGCCGAGGTGACGAGGTTGCGGCCGCCCGCAAGGGTGTAGCCGGTCTTGAGCCCGTCGGCACCGGGATAGCTCACCAGCATCGGGTCGTGGTTCATGACCTCGCGGCCATGGAACATGAAGGCCGGCACCGCGAAGTAATGGTACTGCTCGGGAAAGTCCTGGATCAGGTGGCGGGCCAGGGTCGCATAGTCGCGAGCGGTGGACACCTGATCCGGGTCGGGCAGGCCGGACGCGTTGCGGAAGGTGGTGTTGCTCATGCCGAGCAGGCGCGCCTTCTGCGTCATCAGCTGCGCGAACGCGTCCTCGTCGCCCCCGCCCAGCATCTCGCCCAGCGCGCAGGCGGCGTCGTTGGCGGACTTGGTGACCATGCCCAGGATCGCCTGCTCCACCGTGAGGTAGGTCCCCGGCACCAGGTCGAGCTTGGTCGGTTCCATGGACGCGGCGTGCGCCGACACCGGCACCGCCTGGTCGAGCGAGATGCGGTTCTGCCGCAGGGCGTCGAACGCCAGGTAGAGCGTCATCAGCTTGGTCAGGCTGGCGGGATAGCGCTGCAGGTCCGGGTTGGCCTGCTGCAGCACGGCGCCGGAGGAGGCATCCATCACGAAGGTGCTGAGCTGGCCCACATACTGGGCGTGGGCGGCGGCGGGCGCGAGC
>CAXUBN010000436.1:0-2156 GCA_964249255.1 uncultured Acetobacteraceae bacterium
CGCCGGGATCGCGTTCATCAGCACCGAGGACGGGTAGGCCGCCTTGCCGCCCGGCTGGCGGGCGTGGACGAGATCCACCGCGTCGGGGGCGCCCAGGCGGTGGGCGCGCTGGCCTTCGGCACCGCCGGCATCGCCGCGGTGGACCGCATCGTGGGGCCGGGCAACAGCTTCGTGGCCGAGGCCAAGCGGCAGGTGTTCGGCCATGTCGGCATCGACAGCATCGCCGGTCCGTCCGAGGTCGTGATCGTGGCCGACCGCGATAACGATCCGCGGCACGTGGCGCTGGATCTGCTGGCGCAGGCCGAGCACGACGAGCTGGCGCAGTCGATCCTGCTCACCGACGACGCCGGACTGGCGGATGCCGTCGAAGCTGCGGTCGCCGCCGCTTTGCGGGAGCTGCCGCGCGCTGCGATCGCATCGGCGAGCTGGGACGCGTATGGCGCGATCATCGTGGTGGGCCGCATGGCGGACGCCTGGCCGCTGGTGAACCGGCTGGCGCCCGAGCACCTGCAGCTGATGCTGCGGGACGACCGCGAGGCGTTCGGCGCCATCCGCCATGCCGGCGCGATCTTCCGCGGCCGCGACTGTCCGGAGGCGATCGGCGACTACGTCGGCGGCCCGAACCACGTGCTGCCGACCAGTCGCACCGCCCGCTACGCATCCGGCCTGTCTGTGTTCGACTTCCTGAAGCGGACCACCTGGCTCCAGGCGGACGGGGCGGCGCTGGCCGAGGTCGGCCCCGCCGCCGTCATCCTCGCCGAGGCGGAAGGGCTGCACGCCCATGCCGGAAGCGTGGCGGCGCGGCTCCGGGATGCGGGGCCGGGGCGCGCTTGACCCGGCGGCGGTCCGTCATCATGTTCCGGCCCGCCAATCCCGACCGGATCGCCATCCGGGCGGGATCAACAAGGGGGACGCCCGGTGCGTCGGATCAAGCATGAAACAACGACAGATCGCCATGGCTGATGTCTAAGGAAGACATGATCGAGTTCAGCGGCACCGTGCAGGAGCTGCTGCCCAATGCGATGTTCCGGGTGAAGCTCGACAACGAGCACACCATCCTCGCCCACACCAGCGGCAAGATGCGCAAGAACCGCATCCGCGTGCTGGCCGGCGACCGGGTCAACGTCGAGATGACCCCGTACGACCTGTCCAAGGGTCGCATCACCTTCCGCTTCAAGTAAAGGCCGGCCGCGGCTCGATGGCGCCGGAGTCCCCGCGCGCCCGGCTGTTCCTGGCCTCTGCCAGTCCGCGTCGGCGCGACCTGCTGCTGCAGGTGGGCATCGTGCCGGACGCGGTCCTCACCCCCGACATCGACGAAACGCCGCGCGCCGGCGAGTTGCCGCGCTCCTACGTCGCGCGTCTGGCGCAGGCCAAGGCGGAGGCGGCCGCTTCGCAGGTCCCCTGCCCCGGCCTGCTGCTCGCCGCCGACACCGCGGTGGCGATGGGACGGCGCATCCTGCCCAAGGCGGAGGATGCCGAGACCGCGCGCCGGTGCCTTCTCCTGCTGTCCGGACGCCGGCATGCGGTGCTGACCGCCGTGGTGCTGCGGGCCGCGGACGGCACGTGCACGAACCGCGTGGTGGAAAGCGTGGTCGGCTTCTCGCGCCTGACGGCGGCGCAGCTGGACCGGCTGATCGAGGCCGGCGACTGGCAGGGCAAGGCCGGCGGCTACGCGGTGCAGGGCCATGCGGCCTCCGTGGTACGGTTCCTGTCCGGCAGCTACTCCAACGTGGTCGGGCTGCCGTTGTTCGAGACCGCGCAGCTGTTGCGCGGACACGGCTGGCTGCCGTGACGATCGCGCTGCTGGCCCGCTGCGGCCCGGGCGAGATCCGGATCGTGGCGGCCGACGGCGACAGGTTGATCGACCACGCGATCTGGCGACCGGGCGCCCCGGACGGGTTCGGCGACCTCTATCTTGGCCGGATCGAGACGGTACTGCCGGCGCTGGGCGGGGCCTTCGTGGCCCTGGCCGGTATGGAGCCCGGCTTCCTGCCGCTGCGGGACAATGGGGACCGCCGCCCGGGCGTGGGTGACGCGGTGCCGGTGCGCGTGGCGCGGAGCGCGCAGGCCGGCAAGGGACCGCGGCTGCGGCTCGTGCCGGACGACGGCCACCATCGCGAGGACGCGCCGCGGCTGCTGGAGCGTGGTCCCGATCC
>CAXUBN010000437.1:0-2146 GCA_964249255.1 uncultured Acetobacteraceae bacterium
GGCGCGACGCGGTGGTCAAGCTCGACCCGCGCCGGCTCGCCCGCAACCCGGTCAGCGTCGTGCCCGCGATCGTCGCCCTGCTGACCACCGTGCTCGGCGTCCGCGCGCTGTTCGTCTCCGGCGCGCATCCGGCGTTCGCGCTGGCGATCGCCGTGTGGCTGTGGCTCACCGTGCTGTTCGCGACCTTCGCCGAGGCGATGGCCGAGGGCCGCGGCCGCGCGCGCGCCGAAAGCCTGCGCCGCGCCCGCAACGAGACGTTGGCCAAGCGCGTGCCCAACCCGGACGACCCGGCGCTGTTCGGCACCGTGTCCTCGACGGAGCTGCGCGTCGGCGACGTCGTGCTGGTCGAGACCGGCGACCTGATCCCGCTCGACGGCGAGATCGTGCGCGGCATCGCCTCCATCAATGAGAGCGCCATCACCGGCGAGTCGGCGCCGGTGATCCGCGAGGCCGGCGGCGACCGCTCGGCCGTCACCGGCGGCACCCAGGTGGTGTCCGACAGCCTGCTGGTGCGCATCACCGCCGCGTCCGGCAACACCTTCATCGACCGCATGATCGCGCTGGTGGAGGGCGCGTCGCGCGCCAAGACGCCCAACGAGATCGCGCTCGACATCCTGCTGGCGGGCTTGACCATCATCTTCCTGATCGCGGTGGCGACCCTGGTTGGCTTCGCGCACTACTCGGGTACCGTCCTGTCGGTGCCGGTGCTGGCCGCCCTGCTCGTCACCCTGATCCCTACCACCATCGGCGGGCTGCTGTCGGCGATCGGCATCGCCGGCATGGACCGGCTGGTGCGCTTCAACGTGGTCGCCACCTCCGGCCGCGCCGTGGAGGCCGCCGGCGACGTCGACACCCTGCTGCTCGACAAGACCGGCACCATCACCTTCGGCAACCGCATGGCGGCGGCCTTCCACGCCGTGCCCGGCATCGAGCCGGCGCAGCTGGCGCGGGCCGCCGCCACCGCCTCGGTCGGCGACGACACCCCCGAGGGCCGCTCGGTGCACGCGCTGGCGCGCGAGCGGCACGACGTCGCGGCCGTGGCGCCCGAGGGCGCGGTGCCGGTGCCGTTCTCCGCCAACACCCGCGTGTCCGGCCTCGACGCCGGCGGCCGCACCTGGCGCAAGGGTGCCGTGGACAGCCTGCTGCGCCTGATCGGCGAGGCGCACCCGCCGGTGGCCTTCACCCAGGCGGTGGAGCGGGTCGCCCGCTCCGGCGGCACGCCGCTGGCGGTGGCCGAGGACGGACGGCTGCTCGGCGTGATCGAGCTCAAGGACGTGGTCAAGCCCGGCATCCGCGACCGCTTCGCGGCGCTGCGGCGCATGGGCATCCGCACCGTCATGGTGACCGGCGACAACCGCGTCACCGCGGCGGCGATCGCCGGCGAGGCGGGCGTGGACGACTTCATCGCCGAGGCCACGCCGCAGGACAAGCTGGGCTACATCCGCGCAGCACAGGCCGAGGGACGGCTGGTGGCGATGTGCGGCGACGGCACCAACGACGCGCCGGCACTGGCGCAGGCCGATGTGGGCGTGGCGATGCAGACCGGCACCCAGGCGGCGCGCGAGGCCGCCAACATGGTCGACCTCGACAGCGACCCGACCAAGCTCATCGAGATCGTCGAGATCGGCAAGCAGCTGCTCATCACCCGTGGCGCGCTCACCACCTTCTCGATCGCCAACGACATCGCCAAGTACTTCGCGATCCTGCCGGCGATCTTCGTGGTGGCCTATCCGGGCCTGTCGGCGCTCAACGTGATGCGGCTGTCCACGCCGCAGAGCGCCATCCTGTCCGCGGTGATCTTCAACGCGCTCGTGATCATCGCCCTGGTGCCGCTGGCGCTGCGCGGCGTGCGGTTCCAGCCGGTCAGCGCCGCCGCCCTGCTGCGCCGCAACCTGCTCATCTATGGGCTGGGCGGCATCGTGGTGCCGTTCGTCGGCATCAAGGCGATCGACGTGATCCTCACCGCCCTGCACATCTTCGCCTGAGGGACCCCGCCCCATGCTCGCCCACCTCCGCCCGGCGGCTTCCCTGGTCGTGCTGTTCACCCTGGTGCTGGGGCTGGTGTTCCCGCTGCTGTTCGTGGGGCTGGGCAGCGTGGCACTGCCGTTCCAGGCGAACGGCAGCCTGCTCCTGCGGGACGGGCATC
>CAXUBN010000438.1:0-2141 GCA_964249255.1 uncultured Acetobacteraceae bacterium
CGCGCTTCATGCAGTACTACCGCGAGAACGCGAAGTGGAAGGAGCGCACCTACACCTTCGTGCCGCGGGTCGGGCTGGAGCGCATCCGCGCGATCGTGGTGGACGACAGCGACGGCATCGTGGCCGACCTCGACGCGGCGATGGAGCGCTCGATCGCCGCCGTCACCGACCCGTGGAAGGAGGCGGCCGTGCCCAAGACCGCCAACCAGTTCGCCGAGATCCTGGTCCCCGAGGGGGTGGAACCGTGAGCGCCATGGGGAGCGCCATGGGGAGCGGCCCAGAAAGCGCTACGATCCCGATCGGCCCGCTGTCGCAGATCCCGGTGGGCGAGGGCCGCAACATGGTGGTGGGCGACCGCACGCTGGCGGTGTTCCACCTGCATGGCGGCGCGGTCTACGCCACGCAGCCCACCTGCCCGCACAAGGGCGGCCCGCTCGCCGACGGGCTCACCGGCAGCCACACCGTGATGTGCCCGCTGCACGACCGCGTGTTCGACCTGCGCACCGGGGCCGGGCCGGACTGCGCGATCCAGGTGGTGCCGGTGCGGGTGCAGGACGGGATGATGCTGGTGGAGCTTGCGACCGCGTAGCAGGGGCCGTCCGCGTTCGCGGTTCGTGCCGCCTTAACCGGATGTTCAACGGTCCTGCCGGATGCTGCGCGCCGACCGCTGCCATCACGACCGGACCGGATGACCATGATCAAGATCGACGACCTGCCCGACAGGCGAAAGAGGCTGATGGCCGCCTTCGGGCTCCGGCAGGCCGATTTCGAGCTCCTCGATCGCCATCGCCACGCGGTGAGCGCCGTCCTGCCGGACATCCTCGCCGGCAGTGAGGAGCGCATGGGCATCTGGCCTGACGTGCGGGACGCGATGACGATCCCCGAGGTGCGGCAGGTGCGGGCGTCGCATTGGGGGCGGGTCGTCAACGGCGAGGTCGGCGACGGCTACAGCGAGTCGGCGATCGAGCTCGCCAACACGTTCCTGCGCCATGGCATCGCGAACTTCGCCGCCTCGTTCTGCCATGCGATGGTGATGCGCGGCGTCGCCGACCGGCTTCGGGCCGATGCGCTGCGGCAGCGCTGGCCTCGCCGCCGCGCCGCGCTGTCGACCGCGGACGCCCTGTTCAAGACCCTGAACAGCCTTGCCTGGCTCGACCTCGGCCTGATCCTGGCCACCTACGCCAGCGCCGAGAAGGACGCGCGGACCACCGCCCGGAGCGAGCTCGAGGTGTTCCAGGCCAAGGCGCAGGTGGTGGTGCAGGCGGTGGGCTCGGGCTCGACCGCGGTCGAGACCAGCGCCCGCACGGTCGCCCGCATCGTGGAGGAGACCGGAGAGCAGGCCGCCGCCGCGAGCAGCGCCTCCGACGAGGCCTCGACCAACGTGCTGTCGGTGGCCAGCGCCGCGGAGGAGCTGTCGGCCTCGATCGGCGAGATCGCCAAGCAGGCCGGCCGCGCCGCCGAGATCGCCAAGGAGGCCAACGACGCGGCGCGCCGGACCGACGGCACCATGCACACGCTGACGGCATCGGCCGGCAGCATCGGCGACGTGGTCGGCCTGATCAGCAGCATCGCGGCGCAGACCAACCTGCTGGCGCTGAACGCCACCATCGAGGCGGCGCGCGCCGGCGAGGCCGGCAAGGGCTTCGCGGTGGTGGCCACCGAGGTGAAGAGCCTGGCCACGCAGACCGCGCGCGCCACCGGCGAGATTGCCACCCAGATCAAGACGATGCAGGGGGCCACCCGGACCGCGGTCGACTCGATCCAGGCGATCGGGCAGGTCGTGGACGAGATGGACCAGGTGGCGGCCGCGATCGCCGCCGCCGTGGAGCAGCAGCGCGCCTCGACGCAGGAGATCGCCGGGAACGTCAACCGCGCCGCGGTCGGCACGCGCACGGCCGCGACCAACATCAGCGGCGTGGACTCCGCCGCCCGGCGCTCCGGCCAGGCGGCCGGCCAGGTGCTGGAGGTGGCGCTCGGCCTCGCGCAGCAGGCCTCGCTGCTGGAAACGGCGGTGGAGGATCTGATCAGCCGCAGCCGCGTCGCCTGAGGGCCTATTTGGCAATGCGCTGTGCCGGCGATCCGACGTGCCCGTCTGCGCTTGCCGAGGCTCACGGCCAGGAGGCCGCTCCGCTCCGGTTCTC
>CAXUBN010000439.1:0-2130 GCA_964249255.1 uncultured Acetobacteraceae bacterium
GATCCGCAGCGTCGCCTCGTCCGGCAGTATGCCGATCCGCAGCGCCAGGCGGTCCCCGGCGGCGAGGGCGGTGCCCACCACCGCGAGCCCGCACGCCTCGCCCGCCGACAACAGCGCGGTTTCCTCCGCGGCACCCGGGACCACCCCTCCGGCGGCGACCGGCGATCCGTCCTCGTCCTCGTCCAGAAACGGCGCCTGCGCCGTCCGCATCAGTGCTTCCTGCCGCGCTGCCTCGGCGTCCGCCAGCTCGGCCAGGCGCCAGGATAGGGCGTGCGCGACCGCCTCCGCCGCCTGCCGCCGCACGTGGTCGACGAACAGCGGTCCGGTTTGGTGGTGGCAGGCCAGCAGCCCCCACAACGGCGGCTCCGCAGCCGCGCCGTCCGACGCCGGGCCAGTCTCCCCGCCCGGTCCCGGCAGGGTGATCGCCACCGACATCGACGCCCGCACGTTCATGTTGGCCAGGTACTGCCCGTGCACCGGCGCCACCCCGCGCAGCACGGCGTCGCCCAGGTCCACGGGCGCCACGTCCCCGTCCAGGGCCCGCAGCGGCGACCCGGTGGCCGCCGCATCGGCGATCAACCGCAACCGGTTGCGCGCATACAGCGCCCGCGCTGGCGCCGGGATGTCGGAGGCCGGGAATACCAGCCCCATGTAGCTGTCGACGGGCGGCCCCAGGCGCCGATCCGGGTGCCCATCCGGCCGCAGCGACTCCGCCACGACCTCGCCGCTCCAGTCGGCCATGAAGCGATAGGCCATCACCCGGTCGAACCCGGAGATCCGCCGCAGCTGCACGCAGGCCAGCGCGCAGGCCGAGCGCGCGTCCGGCTGGTGCCGCATGGCGGCGATCGCCCGGTTCAGGTCCATCAGGATCGCGCGCGTCGCCGCGGGATCGGCCGGCGGCGCCGGCTCCAGCTCCACCAGCGTCGCCGCCGGACCGCGGCGCAGCAGGGCGTCCCAGCGCCGCCCGTCCCGGGACTCGATGCCCTCCAGCGGCGCACCCGTTCCGGTGGCGTCCGCGTCGGCGTCCGGCGTGCGGAGCGCCTGGTCCAGCCTGCGTGCCGCATCGGGCCGCAGCAGGGCGCCCAGCGTCATCGGGGAAGCGTCGACCGATGCGTCCCCCGCGAGGGTGGCCGCCGTGTCGCTGGCCGCCAGCGCCGGCGTGCCGGCATCCGCCCCCGGCGGCAGCACCAGCAGCACGCCGTGCGGCTGCACCGTTCCCGGGATGTGCACGGGCTGGCGGTCGCACGGCGTGTCGGTGGTCCCGGCGGCGATCGAGAGCGGCGCGTTCACGCGCAGGCTTCCCCGGGGGCGGGATGATCGAGCATGATGACGCGCTCCGTCCGCATCGGCGGATCAATCGTGCCCCGCAGTCTAGAACCGCGGTCGGGGCCGGAACAGCCCGGGGTGGCGGCGGCGGGCGGCACCGGGTCTGGCCAGGCAAGGGTTCGGAAGGAAGAAGGCGGCATGGCCGACGCGCATCCCCATGACGGCTCGATCGCGGCGCTGCTGGACGGGGTCCGACAGTTCAACCTCCACGTGTTTCCCGCCAAGCGGGAGATGTTCAACGAGCTGGCCGCCGGCCAGGCGCCGCACACCCTGTTCATCACCTGCGCCGACAGCCGCATCAGCCCCGGCCTGATCACCCAGCAGCCGCCCGGCGCCATGTTCGTGCTCCGCAACATCGGCAACATCGTGCCGGCCTACGGCGAGATGCTGGGCGGCGTGTCGGCCGCGATCGAGTATGCCGTGACAGGGCTGCGGGTGAGGCACGTCATCGTATGCGGGCACTCCGATTGCGGCGCCATGAAGGCGCTGCTCGATCCGGCGGGCCACCGCCTCGACTCCATGCCAACCGTCTCAAGCTGGCTGCGCAACGCCGAGGCCGCGCGCGCCGCGACGGAAGCGCCGCATCCGGACACCGCGGGCGCCGACACGGTGTCGGCGCTGGCCCGGCGAAACGTGCTGCTGCAGCTCGGCCATCTGCGCACCCACCCCTCGGTCGCCGCCGGCATCGCCGAGAACCGGCTGCTGCTGCAGGGCTGGCTCTACGACATCGGCAGCGGCACCATCCAGGTCTTCGACGACGCCGGCCACGCCCCCCTGACGCTGGACGAGGCCATCGCCCGGCAC
>CAXUBN010000440.1:0-2127 GCA_964249255.1 uncultured Acetobacteraceae bacterium
GCGTGAGCCTGCGGGGCCAGCAACGGCTTGTCGGCGGATACGGGCCCGGAGGCGGGGGGCAGTATCGCCTCCGGAACCGGCCCGGGAGCCGGCGGCGGGAACGCGACCGCGACGGGCGCCACCACCACGACCGGGGCGGAGGGTGGCGGCACGTCGTCGAACAGGGCAGCCGCGAGGTCGGCGGCGTCGCGGGACGGGCCGGCAAGTGGGGCATCGGCGGACACGGCAGCCTCCTCCGCGGTGATCGGCGTCACCATCATCGACGGCTGCAGCACCAGCAGCTCGTCCTCGTCCTCCTGGCCTGGGGATACGGCGGCCGGCGGCAGCGGCGTGCCGGCCTCGTCCTCGCGGATGATGCGGCGGATGGAGGCCAGGATGGTCTCCATCGAGCCGTCGCCGCCAGGGTCATCGGGCAGCGCCATCGTCAGCGGCCCGGCTGCGACACGTTGTAGTCGTTCAGGCCCCACAGCCGGTCGCGCACCGAATTGTAGTAGGCGGTCTCGTCGTAGAGCGGCACGCGCAGCGCCAGGTCGCGCGCGGTGAGGCGGCCGATCGCGGCGGCCACGCCGTAGGAGGTCAGCACCAGGTTGCTCAGGCTCTGCACCAGCGTCACCTGGGCGGACAACAGCGTTTGCTGCTGCTGCAGCACCTCCAGCGTGGTGCTGGTGCCGACGATCGCCTGCCGCTCCACGCCGTCGAGCGCGATGATGTTGGACTGGATCGCGGTGCGGTCACTGTCGATCGAAGCGGCGAACGAGACCAGGTTCTGCCAGTTCGACACCGCGAGCTGGGCGGCGCTGCGCCGCTGCACGTCCACCTGCCGGCGCGCCTGCTGGGCGGTCTGCTTGGCCTGCCGGACGGTCGCGTACTCGGAGCCGCCCTGGTAGATCGGCACCGTCAGGGTCAAGAGGCCCTCACTGAGGAAGCTGCGCTCGCCGGGCAGTCCCTGGTTCTTCTGGTTGCTATACTCACCCTGCGCTGACAGCTTCGGCAACAGCACAGCCATCTCCACGTCCACCGCATCCTTATCGGACGCCTCGGTGAACAGGGCGTTGATGACGTTCGGATTGTTGGCGACGGCCAGTGCCACCGCCTGATCCTGGTTGTGCACCGGCAGCGCCAACGGCTGCGGCGGGATCAGGTTGGGCGGCGGCGCACTGCCGACCTGCTGGGTGTAGGTGGCCTGCGCCGTTTGCAGCGTGCCCTCGGCCTGCTGGCGCGCAGCTCGGGCGCTGGCCAAAGCCGCCTCAGCCTGAGCCACGTCGGTGCGGGTGATCTCGCCCACGCGGAAGCGGTCGTTGGTCGCGCGGAGCTGCTCCTCCAGCACCTTCTCGTTGTTGATCTGCAGCTGGAGCAGCTGCTGGTCCTCGATCACGCCAACGTAGGCGCTGACCACGTTGGCAAACACCTGCTGCTCGGTGGAGATCAGGTTGGCCCGCTCGGCCATGACCCGGTTGACCGCCTGATGCGTCTGGCCGGTGGTTCGGCCACCCGTGTAGAGCGGCTGTACCGCCGTCACGGTGGTCGTGTAACCTTTTAGGCTATGGAGAGCATTTGAGCCAGATGGCAAAGCACTCTGCTGAGCTCCAAGACCGTCCGCCCTTGCCAGCGTGGGTGATATAGCTTCGTTACCCGCGGTGCTCGCGCCAGTCACCAATGTCCCGCTGGTGGTCACCGACACCGTCGGTCGCCAGCCGGCGAGCGCGATCGGGACGTTCTCATCCACAGCGCGCAGGTTGGCGCGTTCGGCGGTGAGCGTCGGGTTGGTGAGGTAGGCCTGCTCCAGCGCCTCGGTCAGGGTGTGCGAAACGAAGGTCGGCGGGCCGCTGCCGTCGTAGCTCTGCGCCAGGGCGGTCGTGCTGCAGAGCATCGCCGCCAGCCCGGCCCCCATGCCGCGACGCGTCCGGCTGCCATGGCTGATGGACATGCTTGAACCCTTCCAGTCACGAGTCCGGCATCGCACGACGACGACGGAACTTCGTGTCTGCCACATAATCCGGCCGCGCTTCCAGTCCCGCGGGCGCCTAGAAGCTGCAGCGGGGCGCCGGCGCCAGCTCGGGCAGCAGCGGGATGGCGGCGGCGTCGAACTGCGCGCGCGGACGCAGGCCGGCCGGCGACGGCTCGGCC
>CAXUBN010000441.1:0-2122 GCA_964249255.1 uncultured Acetobacteraceae bacterium
AGGGCCGCCACAGGTCAGGGAACCTGTCCCGGACGATCCCGAACCGCCGCAGGCTCTCGGCCCAGTCCCGCCGCTCGAACGCCACGTCGGCGTGGTCGCCGTAGAGCGCCGGCTCATCGGGGGCCCGGCGCTGCCCGTCCAGCAGCACGGCCTCGGCCTCGTCCGGTCGGCCTGCCGTCCGCAGGGTGTCGGCCAGGCGCTTGTACGGCCACCACAGGTCCGGGAACCTGTCCCGGACGATCGCGAACCGCCGCAGGCTCTCGGTCCAGTCCCGCCGCTCGAAGGCCAGGTCGGCGTAGGCGCCATACAACGCCGGCTCGTCGGGAACCCTTCGCTGTCCCTCCAGCAGCACCGCCTCGGCCCCTGCCACGTCGCCGGCCTGCTTCAGCACGTCGGCATGACGCCTGCACGTCCACCAGGAGTCCGGGAATCGCTCCCTGGCCGCCTTGAAGCGTCGGGCGGCCTCCACCCAGTCGCGATGCTCCGCCGCGATCTCCGCGTGCTCGATCAGGAAGTGCGGGTCGTGCGGAACATTCAGGTCGCCCTGCAGCAGGGCCCGTTCCGCCTCGAGCGGCCGTCCGGCCCGCCTCAGCGCATGGGCCAGGTGCGCGTGCGTCCAGACCTGCGACGGAAACCGTTCGCGTGCCAGATCGTATCGGCGTGCGGCCTGTTTCCAGTCCTGGCGGTCCGCGGCGATGGCCGCATACGCGCCGAACATGTCGGCCGACGACGGCAGCCAGCTCATGCCCTCGAGCAGGACCCGCTCCGCATCGCGTGGGCGATCGATCTTGCGGCACAGGGCGCTCGCGCGCAGGTAGGCGGCTTCCATCCGGGGATGGCGGTCGATCACCGTCTCCAGGAGCTCGATCGCACCCTCGGGATCGTCCATTGTTTCCGCCAGCGACGCCTGGTCCAGCGGGAGATGCGCGTCGTCCGGAAACAGCCTGCGGCCCTGTGCCAGCAGCACCGCCGCATCCTCCATCCGCCCGTCGCGGAGGAGGCCGGCCGCCCGTGACCGCAGGTCGGCTGCGGTCACGTCATGTGCGCTGTCGGTCTCCGCCTGACGTCCTTGCTGCACGATGGTCCCCATCATCACGGCGCGATCGTTCCGCGTGCGCGGAGATGATGGCTACCTGGGTTGGTCCGTCGATGTCGGCCTTGTAATGGTGGCGATGGCGTCCCGCAACAGATGGGCAAGCAGGCCGTATCCCTCCGCGTTGGGATGGATGCGGTCCGGGCCGTAGAGGCCGGATCGGTCCCGGTCGGTCAGGCCTGATAAACCGGGTCGGGACGCGTAGTCGATCACCACGTCCGCATTCGCGTCGTTTTGACGCTCCAGCCTGTCGTACTCGGCGAGTTCCGCCTGTCGCGCGGCGGTCCAGTCGGGTCGTCCGAGCTCGGTCGAGACGATGACCGTCCAGCCCTGCGCATGCGCCGCCGCGATGTAGCGGCGAAGGCTGTCGTAGGCCTGCACGGCCGTGTCGCCGGCCGCGAGGTCGTTGTCGCCGCCATGGAACGCGATGATGTTGTGGCGGGCGCCCGCATCGAAGTGGGGCGCGACGTTGTCCGCGAAGGACGCGAGCGACACCGAGACCGGCCGTCCCGGCTCCGCCACGGTCAGGATCCGGACCGGGTTGTCGATCAGCCGCGCGATCTGGGCCGACGGCGACTGCGAGGCCTCGACGCCGAAGCCGCACGATATGCTGTCGCCGTCGAATAGCAGCACCCACCGCTCCGGGTCGGCCGCGACGCTCATGCCGCACCAGCCGACGGACGCCGCGACCACGCCGGCGGGCAGGCGCCGCAGCCAGGAACGGCGGATGCCGGGCAAGCCTCGCTGCCCGCTCCGGCCTGGGCCATCCGCGGCCGGGTGGGTTCGCCTGACATCCGTATGGTGATCTCCGGTCGCTGTCTCGACCCGCATCCCGGCATGGACGGGACGTGGGCTGGTCGGTCGTCGCATGGCGAGGACAACCTGCCGTTTCCGGTGCATCCCGTCGAGTTAAACCATGGCGGTCGAGCCATCCCGCGCCGTCGCCGACCTCGGATGGATCCGCCGAACAACCGCGCACGTTGATGCCGGTGTCCCGACTGCGTATGGCAGCCCGACCGATCCCGGAAC
>CAXUBN010000442.1:0-1125 GCA_964249255.1 uncultured Acetobacteraceae bacterium
ATGGGGCGCCGGCCAGCACGCAGGCGGCGCCGGCCAGGCGCAGCGCGCCGCGGGTGCGGACCCTGCGACGTGATCGTTGCTGGATCGGCGGTGGGATTTTGGGGCGCGCGGAGGGTGGGGTAGCGTCCATGTCGACAGGCTACGACGAGGATCGGTTCGTTCGGAAGCCGTAATTTCGCACCGCACAATACGATCCGGCCCGTCGGTGGATGGACCGCTCCGGCTTGGACAGGATGGTCATGCAAACAACCTAGATCAACCGTGGTTTGAAGAAACCACACTGATCGAGGTTGGTAAATGGTCGATCCGGGGGCCGGCTTGCCGGCCCCCTCCGGTGTAACCGCCTACTTGGCCGACGCGTGCGTCAGGTAGGCGTGCACGAAGCCGGGGAGGTGGCTGCCCAGCCAATCCCCGATCTCCTGCTCCTCCGTCATCGACCCCTGCAGCACCGCGACGTCGTCCGACGCGCCCACCGCCTCGGCCAGCACGATCAGCGTCTTGTAGGAGGCGATCTCGTACGCCTTGAAGCCGATCGCGGCCAGGACGTTCTTGAGCACCTCGTCCGAGGACCCCGCATGCACAAAGCCGCCCACGGTGCCGATCACGCCGCTCACCGCCTCCTTGGCGGTGGACGCGCTGGTGCCGTGCTTGGACAGCAGGCTGTCGAGGCGTGCGGCCTGCTCGGTCGAGCTGTCCATCTCGGACTGCATCTTCGCGTGCAGCTCGGGATAGGGCTCCATCCGGCTCAGCTGGTTCTTGACGGTGCCGATCGCCTGGGTCTCGACCGCGTGCTGGTTGCGCAGCCCGGCCAGGTAGACGGACATCGTCGTGTTCGAGTCACTCATGCGGCACTCCATGTTCGCAGCCCCTCGAAACGTGGCGGCGGGGCGAAAGGCTCAGGCAGGTTCCGCGCAAATTCCCGGGAGTGGACGGGCAGACGGCGCTGCGGCGCGGTATCGTGCGTGGTAGGCACGCCCATGATCGAGATCGACCGCAGGAACCTGTTCAGGATCGCAACGCTGGGCGCGGTGGCCAACGCCGCCCCCGCCGGCAACGTGGCGGTCGCCGCCCTCTCCCCGACGCTTCCGGCCGTTGCGGGGGCGGCG
The DNA here is from genome assembly GCA_964249255.1 of uncultured Acetobacteraceae bacterium. GTDB lineage: Bacteria > Pseudomonadota > Alphaproteobacteria > Acetobacterales > Acetobacteraceae > Lichenicola. Next base: position 1,107 of record CAXUBN010000442.1, read on the forward strand.
GGGGCGGCGGGCGATCCCC
>CAXUBN010000442.1:1135-2116 GCA_964249255.1 uncultured Acetobacteraceae bacterium
GCCAAGCACGGCGGCGGTCGGCTCGGCGTGTGCGTTTCCACCACCGGGCCCGGCGCGATCCACCTCCTGAACGGCCTGTTCGACGCCAAGCTGGACGGCGCCCCGGTGGTCGCGGTCACCGGCTCGACGTTCCACGACATGGAGGGCATGCGCTACCCCCAGAGCGTCGACACCGCCCGGCTGATGGCCGACGTGGCCTGCTTCGACGAGCGGGTCAGCGGCCCATCGCACGCGCTGCGCGTGGTGGACCGCGCCTGCCGCGCCGCGCTGTCGGAGCGCGGCGTCGCCCACCTCACGGTGGCCAAGGACGTTCAGGGCTGGCGTCTCGGCGAGGACCACCCGTCGGTGCCAACCGGAACCGGCACGCCCGTGTCGAACCGCGCGATCGCGGAGTTCGTGCCGGCACCGGACCAGCTGCGAACGGCGGCCGACCTGCTCAACGCGGGTCGGCGCGTGGCGATCCTGGCCGGGCAGGGCTGCCTCGGTGCCGCCCCCGCGGTGGAGCGGATCGCGGACCTGCTGGGCGCCCCGGTGGCCAAGTCGTTCCTGGCCAAGTCGCTGCTGCCGGACGACCACCCGCTCACCACCGGCGGCATCGGGCACCTCGGCACGGTGCCGTCGCGGGACGCGATGCGCGCCTGCGACACGCTCCTCATCCTGGGCTCGACCATGCCCTGGACCGACTACTACCCCCAGCCGGGCCAGGCGCGGGTGGTGCAGCTCGACCGGCGTCCGGACCGCATCGGCCTGCGCTGCGCGGTCGATCTCGGCTTGGTCGGCGACATGGCGCCGACCCTGGCGCTGCTGGAACCGCTGCTGCACCGCCAGCCGGACCGGCGCTTCCTCCTCGCGAGCCAGGCCGCGGCGCACGACTGGTCCGCGCTGCTGCGGCGGGTGGAGGCGACGCAGCCCCGCGCGCGCCTGCGGCCGCAGGCGGTGGTGCGCGCGTTCGGCGAGCTGGCCCCGGAACGCGCCATGTTC
>CAXUBN010000443.1:0-2106 GCA_964249255.1 uncultured Acetobacteraceae bacterium
ACCGTGAGCAGCCCCAGCCCCAGGGACAGCGCCCCCATCGCCGTCTGCGTCGCCAGCAGCAGCCGCCTGCGGTCCACATGGTCGGCGGTGAAGCCCGTGACCGGCAGCAGCAGCAGCTGCGGTCCGAACTGGCACGCCATCACGATCCCCACCGCGGTCCCGCTGCGGTGCGTGAGCCCGGTCAGCACCAGCCAGTCCTGCGCGGTGCGCCCCATCCAGGTGCCGACGTTGGAGACGATCGCCCCGGCGGCCCAGACACGGTAGTTGTGGCCGGCCAACGACCGGAAGGTGCTGCTCATCGGCCGCGGATAGCCTTCCGGCCCCGCCACGACCAGATGCCGTCCCGCCGAACGCATCCAGGAGAAGGGGGACGTGGGTCATTTCTGCCGAGGCCTCGGGCATCGGTGTGATCGGGAGGCGGTTGGCGGCATCGCGCGACGCGACGCGCCTCGACCTGGCCGCGGTCCCGCGGCGCAATCCGCTTGCGTTCGGCCGGCATGGGGTTTCTGCTGACCGCCCGCGATGGGGACCAGGGCGATGCGCAAGGTGATCCTCGACACCGATCCCGGCGTGGACGACGCCATGGCGCTGCGGTTCCTGACCCGCCGGCCGGAGCTCGAGCTGCTCGGCGTCACCACCGTGCACGGCAACGCCGACATCGACACCGTGACCCGCAACGCCCTGCACTTGAAGGATCGGTTCGGCCTCGCGGCCCCGGTGGCGCAGGGATCGGGCGTCACGATCCTGAACCGTCCGGGCCAGCCGGCCCCGCACGTGCACGGCGCCAGCGGGCTGGGCGACATCGTCGTGCGGGACGATGGACGCGCCACCATCGACGGCCGCCGCGCCCACCGCATGATGATCGACCTGATCCGCGCCCACCCGCACGAGGTCACGCTGATCGCGATCGGACCGCTGACCAACCTGGCGCGGCTGCTCGACAAGGATCCGGAGGCGGCGGGCCTGGTGGCGGGCGTGGTGCTGATGGGCGGCGCGTTCGGCACCCATGGCCACACCGGCAACGTGACGCCGGTGGCCGAGGCCAACATCGCGAACGATCCCGAGGCTGCCGACGCGGTGCTCACGGCGCCCTGGCCGGTCACCGTCATCGGCCTCGACGTCACGGAGCGGGCGGTGATGGACGGCGCCTATCTCGATCGGCTGCGCGACCGGGGCGGCGCCGACGGCCGGTTCCTGCACGAGGTGACGCTTGGCTACCGCGCCTTCCACAAACGCAGCCGGCAGCTGGACGGCATCTTCGCGCATGACAGCCTGGCTGTGGCCTTCACGCTGCGGCCGGACCTGTTCACGCTGCGCCGCGGACCGGTTCGCGTGGTGTGCGGCGGGCTCGCCGCCGGCCAGACCATCCAAAGGCCGGAAGGGACCGCCTTCCCGGCCGGTGCCTGGGACGCGCACCCGTCGCAGTCGGTGGCGGTCGACGTCGACGTGGACGGGGTCCTGGCACTGTTCGCGGACACCTTCATCGGGGGTGGCATCGGCGGTGGTGGCATTCAGCCGTGATCCGCGCCGCCCGTCAGCAGGTAGCAGCTGCAGCCGGCGCTGCGCGACGCGTCCGGGTCCGGCTCCAGCAGCTCGGTCACGGCATGGCGGCGGATGCGCAGCACGACGAAGTCGGCCGGGCCGTCCATGATCACGTCGTAGTCTTCCGCCAGCATCGACAGCCAGTAGGGCACGCCCGGCCGCTCGGTCAGGATGACCGGGTCCTGCGCGCTCACCACCAAACCGTTGCGCAGCGCGTTGTCCGCTTCCGCACGGGTGCCGACATGGTACAGGAAGGAATCGGCGCGATCGGTCGGCCGCAGGGTGCGGTGATCGACCGGCTGCAGCGGCGCCACCTGCGGATCGAGATGATGAACCGTTCTTGAGGTGGGCTCAGGCTTGATCTCGGGTTCCGGCTCGGGCGTCGGCTCCGGCTCCTGCATCGGGGCGGCCTCCGGCTTGGCCCTGACATCCGCCGCCGCCGTCTGCGGAGGAACCGCCTCGGCGCCCTCGGCGAACAGGTCCTGCTCCGGCGGGTTGGTGGGGGCGGCTCTGCGTCGCGCCCTGGCCGGCCGCTTCCCCGACGCGACGGTGATCGGCCTGCGC
>CAXUBN010000444.1:0-2096 GCA_964249255.1 uncultured Acetobacteraceae bacterium
GCCCCACGATCCCCAGCGACTCCGCCAGCGTGATCACCACCTCGCGGATCGAGGCCTCGATGTAGTCGCCGTCGTTGTCCAGCACGTTGATCCGCAGCGTCGGCGGCATCACCGCGCGCAGCGCCGCGATCTGCATGCCCAGCGCCCGCGACACCGCCAGCGCGTTGGCCGAGGGCGTGGCCTTGATCTCGATGTAGGCGCTGGAGCGGGCGCGGCTGATCGCCTCGAAGTTGTCGGGGTCGCTGCCGAAGCCGACGTCGGCCACGTCGCCCAGGCGGACGATGCGCAGCCGGTCCTGGCGCACCACCAGGCGGCGGAACTGGGCCGCGGTATGCAGGCTCGAGTTGATGTCGAGGTTGACGCTGACCGCGGTGCCCAGCGTGTTGCCGACGCCGGTGACGAAGTTGTTGTTGCCGAGTGCGGCGTACACCTCGGAGGGCGTGAGGCCGTAGCTGGCCAGGCGGCGCGGATCGAGCCAGACCCGCATCACCAGGTCGGGCGCCCCCTGGGTGTTGACGCCCTGCACGCCGGGCACCGCCTGCAGCCGCGGCTGCACGACGCGGCTCACGTAGTCGCTGATCTGCGGCATCGACAGCTCATCGCTCTCGACCATGATGTCCATGATGCCGCCGCCGGACGAGTAGGCGCCGATCGAGGAGGCCTGCACGCCGGGCGGGAAGCGCGACGTCGCCGCGGTGACGTAGGACTGGATCTCCGCCAGGGCGCGCGCCGGATCGTAATTCAGCCGCAGGTGGACCACGATGTCGGACTGGCCGAGCGAGGAGGTCGAGCTCATGTAGTCGATCCCCTGCGACTGGCTGACCAGGCCCTCCAGCGGGGTGGTGACGAAGCCGGCCACGGTGGCCGGATCGGCGCCGTAGTAGGCGGTCTGGATCTCGACCACGCCGCTGACCGTGTGCGGGAACTTCTCCACCGGCAGCAGCTGGGCGGCGCGCAGGCCGAACACCAGCACCAGGATCGACACCACCATCGACAGCACGACGCGGTGGATGAACAGGTCGGTGAGGCGCATGGGGGCGTTCATCCTCATTCCTCCGGCGGGTCGGGGTCGAGCTGGTCCTGCGGCGGCACCCTGTTGTCCACGCGCACGGCGGCGCCGTTGCGCAGCTTCAGCTGCCCAGCGGTGACCACGGTCTCGCCCGCACGCAGGCCGGCCAGCACCACGACCCGGTCGCCGCGCGCCTCGCCCGGGGTGACGACGCGCGAGGCCGCGGTCCTGGTCCCGTCCGCCCCGGCCGGGCCGAGCACGTAGACGAAGTCGCCATACGGGTTGTAGCTGATCGCGGTCTGCGGGACCGTCAGCTCGGGGTGGGGCGGGCCCTCCACCAGGCCCGCCACCGCGAACATGCCGGGCAGCAGGGCGTGATCGGGGTTACGCAGGCTGGCGCGCACCGAGGCCATGCGGCTGGCCGCGTCGATCCGGCTGTCCACCGCCAGCACGCGCGCCTCGAACACCCGGCCGGGGTAGCTGTCGACGGTGACGGCGACCGGCTGGCCGGCCGCCACCTGCGCCACCTGCTGCTGCGGCAGGTTGAAGTCGACGTAGATCGGGTCGAGCGCCTGCAGCGTCACGATCGCGGTGCCGGCCGTGAGGTACTGGCCGAGGTCCACCGCGCGGATGCCGAGCCGGCCGCCGAACGGGGCGCGCACCACCTTCTCGGCCATCAGCGCCTGCTGGGCGGCGACCTGGGCGCGGTAGCTGCGCAGGTTGGCCTGGTCCAGGTCCAGCGTGGCGCGGCTGATCGCCTGGGCGTCGAACTGGCGCTGGTCGCGCGCGACGTTGGCGGCCCACAGGTCGGCGGTGGCCTGGAGCGTGGCCAGCCTGGCGTCGTCGTCGTTGGCGCGCAGCCGCAGCAGCACGGTGCCGGCGGCGACCTCGGTGCCGGACTGGAAGTCGATGCTGTCGACGATGCCGGGTACCTCGGCCGAGAGGTCCGCACCCTGCACCGCGCGCACCTGGCCGAACGCCTGCGTCCGGCCCTGCCACGGGGTCCGCTGCACCGTGACGGTGGAGACCACCTGCGGCTGTTCCGCCGGCGCCGCCGGGGCGGCCGGATGGCCGAACCGCTGCCAGC
>CAXUBN010000445.1:0-2093 GCA_964249255.1 uncultured Acetobacteraceae bacterium
GCGATGCCCAGGACCAGCAGGCCCTGCAGCCGGCCGCCCTCGCGCACCGCCAACGTCCGGGGCAGCGTCCGGGGCAGTGCCTGGGCGGGATCGTCCTGTGCGAACAGGGCGAGCCGGGTGCCGCCGGCCTCGACGATCGTGCCGGCCAGGCGCGGCATGCGGGGTGTCCGGGCCGCCGCGGCGGTGGGCGGCCGCCTGCCCGGGCTGAACAGGGGGCGTGCCAGCGCAGTCGCGAGGAGCTCCGCGACCGGGCCGATGGGACGGGGCGATGCGGCGAGGACGGTCGTCGATGCGGGGATGGCGGACGCGGCCGTGGCCAGGGACGCGGCGGCCACCACCACGGCGATCCGGTCGCGCACCGATGGATCGCGCGGCCGGTTTGCGCTACGGGTCACGCCGGTTCGTTCCGGAGACTGATCATGCGCCGCAGCCCGCTCGTGCCTGCCGTCCTGCTGCTCCTAGCATCGGCCGTCGCGCATGCCGACTGCCAATCCGGCACCGCGGCGGCGATGCGGCGCGCCGACGCGCTGCCGCCCTCCCCCGGCCGTGCCGCCCTGATGGAGCAGATCCAGCGCGCGGAGGTGGCCCACCACGAGGGCGACGACGGCGACTGCACCGAGCAGCTGGCGCACGCCACGGACGTGCTCGACCGGATCGACGCCGCCCGGAAGCGCGGCACGGCGCCACATCGGTAGATGCTCTTCCCCGGAGGATGATCCGACAAGCGCGGGACGAGGCGGTTTGCCGGCAGGGCGACCGATCCGATCCCGCCCCGTGCCCACCATCCCGATCGCGGAGGTGCCTCGGCGGACGGCCCGCGGCGGGCCTAGAAGGTGACGGTGGTGCGCACGCCCCAGACCGCCTCGTCGCGGAGGAGGCCGGTGCCCGTCGCATTCACCGTGCCGCCGCCGGGGCTCAGGACGTACTGGAAGTCGGGCTGCACCTGCCACCACGGCGCGATTTGCAGCTGGTAGGTCAGCTCGATCACGGTCTCGCTGCCGCGTCGCGGCACGATGCCGTCCACGGCCGCACCGAGCGCGTCCGCGCCGCGGGCGGCGGCGCTGAAATGCGCGAGCTCGAAGCCCAGGCCGACCGTGTCGTTGGGTCGGCCGAATGCGCCCTTGTAGGTGATGCCGCCGTTGAGGAAGGCGTCCAGGCTCTCGTGCGGACCGGGCGAGCCCTCGGCGCGCAGGAACAGGCCGGCGCCGCCATCCTTGACGCCGGCGGGGCGGTAGACGAGCTGGTCGAGCACCGCGTACAGGTCCCAGATGTCCCGGCGCGGCAGCCGCGTCGCGTTGGGTGGTGGGACAGGATCGTCGCCGGCATCGGTGCTGTACCAGCCGCCGAGCTTGACGGTGCCGGGCAGGCCCATGGCGTTGCTGCCCCCGCCCACCGCGCACTGCAGCTCGGCGATCAGGAGCAGGCCGCTGTCGAGGTCGAAGCGGGTACCGGAGATGTCCGCCCGCTGCGGGTCGCCGGTGCCGAGACCGCCCGCGCTGCCGTCGAAGACGCCGAGCAGCAGGGTCAGCCGGTCGTTCGGCTGCACCCGTAGCCGCACGGCGGGGGTTGCGAGGGGATAGGCAGGGCCGCCCGACGGCAGGTCGGTGCCGGACAGGGTCGGCCAGCCGAAGCCGGAGTTGATGAACACCCCGCCGTACTGCGTGATGATGAACTCGAGGTCCGCCTGCTGCTGGCCGACCTTGATGTCCGCCTTCCCGCCGAAAAGGGATTGCTGGTACCAGAGCTCGAACAGACGCGTCGAGCGGTCTGCCTCAAGGCTGCTGATGATGTTCACGACGCCGAGCGCCCGCCGGGTCCTCAGCTCCCCCCCGCCGCGCGGGGGGCCCGACCGCCCGCGGCCGTGGATCTGGAAGGCGCTCGCCTCGATGATGCCGCCCGACAGGCCGAGCGGCGTCTTGCCGAGGTCGATGCCGATCCCGAACTGGGACAGCCCCTCGAACGCGGCGCGGCGGGCATAGCCGCCGCTCGAGTTGCCCAGCACCTCGTCCGTTTCGGCCGCGCCGAACGACACCCCCCATCGCCCGAGCAGCGGACGGAGGCCCGCAGCGTCGCCGAGCAGCGTGTCCTGCGTC
>CAXUBN010000446.1:0-621 GCA_964249255.1 uncultured Acetobacteraceae bacterium
GTTCACCTCCGGTTCGTTCGCTCCTGGGCCGTTCGCCTCCGGCGCCCGCATCGGCCTGGTCCAGCCAACGTTCGACGGGGCGCTCGGCCAGGCGATGCTCGACCTCGATCGCTTCCTGGCCGACCCGCCGCCGCTGCCGCTGCCGGTCCGGATGGCGATGGCGGCGGCCCGGCTCGAGCTGCTGGCGCCGTTCGACGAGATCGGCCCGCAGCTGGCCCGGCTGCTGATGCCGCTGATGGCGGTGGCCGACGGCCGCCCGCCCTTGTTCGTGTCGCAGGTGCTGGCCGCGCGCGGCGACGCCTACGGCATGGCGCTGGCCGAGCTGGAGGACGGGCACGACTGGGAAGCCTGGATCGGCCGCTACCTGGGCTGGCTGGCCGACGCCGCCGACGCCGCCGCCATCCGGCTGGAGCGGGCCGAGCGCCTGCGCCTCGACCGCGAGGCCAGCATGGAGTCGCTGCGCTCGGACTCCACCGCCCGCCGCCTGGCCGGGCTCGCCTTCGGCGTCCCGGTGCTGACCGTCAGCGACGCTCAGGAGATGCTGGAGGTGTCGTTCCAGACCGCCAACGCCGCCGTCGCCACCCTGGTCCGGCTCGGCATCCTGACGCCGCACTCCAACAT
>CAXUBN010000446.1:631-2069 GCA_964249255.1 uncultured Acetobacteraceae bacterium
CCGCCGCAACCGCATCTTCATCTTCGGCCAGACCCTGGACATGCTGGCGGACTCGCTGGGCCCGATATCGGCCGGGTGACGTCGGCCTAGACGAACCGGCCACCTAGACGAACCGGGCGCCTATACGAACTGGCCGCGCAGGAAGCCCAGCGCCGGCAGCGGGGTCCAGCTGCGCGGCAGGTCGGCGCGCCGGATCGGCGCGATGCTGTAGCGCGGGATCGGCTGGCGCGCGCTGCGCAGGAAGTGCGCGTAGGCCTTCACCTGCGCTTCCCGCCAGTCGCGGTCGGCCAGCGCCGCTTCCCGGCTGGGATACACCTCGGCGATGCGGTTGACCCGCCCCGCCGCGGCCATCACCGCCCAGATGCTGTCGTCCCGGACCCGCGCGAACGGGATCACGTCGTTCATGGCCGGCACCGGGTCGTGTGAACACCAACCGTCACAACGAGAGGACACCACGCCTGGCGAGGCCGGCGCAACCCGGCGCCGCGCGGGCCGGAACCAACCGGCGGCGGCGTCCGTTCTGGTTCCCATGAGGAGCCCGTCATGCTGCGCCTGATCATCCTGCTGCCGTTCCTGATCCTGCTCGTGGTGTTCGTGCTGCTCAACCAGACCGGGAGCGCCATGGAGCTGCCGTACTATTCCTGGCAATCCTCGACCGGCGTGATCGCGCTGATCACGGCGGTGCTGTTCTTCCTGCTGGGCGCCCTGATGCTGTGGTTCGCCGAGCTGCGGCAGCGCCGCCGCGCCCGCCGTGCCGAGCAGCAGGTGCGCGGCCTGGAGGCGCAGATTGCCGAGCTGCGCGTCCAGCTGGCGCAGTCGGTGGCGCACAACGTCGCCCATGCCGGCGTTCCGGCCGCGGTCGTCGCGCCGGCGGCGCTGCCGCCGACCTACTGAGCCGGTCCGTCGATGCCCCGTCGATGAGCGTGCCGCCGCCACACCGGCCGACGCGGCTGATCCTGGCCGTGGACACCACCGATCCCGTCGCCGCCGACGGTTGGATCCGGGCCGCCGGCCCCGCATGCGGTGCAGTCAAGCTGGGTCTCGAGTTCACCCTCGGGCGGGGCCTCGACGCGGTGCGCCGGCTGGCCGCGGGACACGGCCTGTTCCTGGACCTCAAGCTGCACGACATTCCCAACACCGTGGCCGCCGCGGTGCGTGCTCTGGCCCTGGCGCCGGTGCGACCGGCGATGCTGACCGTGCACGCCGCCGGCGGCAGCGCCATGATCGCCGCCGCCGCCGCCGCGGTCGACGAGGCGTTTTCCGCGGGGGAGCGGCCGATCCTGCTCGCCGTGACCGTGCTGACCAGCCTGGACGCCGAGGCCCTGCACGCGACCGGCGTCGCCGGCGGGCCGCGCCAGCAGGTGCTGCGGCTGGCCCGGCTGGCGCTCGCCGCCGGCGCCACCGGCCTGGTGTGCAGCCCGCACGAGGTGGCCCTGCT
>CAXUBN010000447.1:0-2067 GCA_964249255.1 uncultured Acetobacteraceae bacterium
GTGCGCTCGAACTGCCCGGTGTTCTTGGCATTGATGCGGAAATAGGTGCTCAGCTCCATCGGGCACTTCACTCCCTTCGGGATGAAGGCGAACGAGCCGTCGGTGAACACCGCCGAGTTCAGCGCGGCGTAGAAGTTGTCGCCAGCCGGCACCACGCTGCCCAGGTATTGCCGCACCAGCTCGGGATGCTCGTGCACCGCCTCGCTGATCGGGCAGAAGATCACGCCCACCTTGGCCAACGTGCTGCGGAAGGTGGTCGCCACCGACACGCTGTCGAACACCGCGTCCACCGCCACCTGCGGCCGCCCTTCCGTCTCGCTGTCCCCGTCCGCCGGCTGGACGCCGGCCAGGATCGCGCGCTCCTTCAGCGGGATGCCGAGCTTCTCGTAGACCGCGAGTAGCTCCGGATCGACCTCGTCCAGCGACTTCGGTCCGTCCTTCTTCGCCGGGGCGGCGTAGTAGTGGATGTCCTGGTAGTCGATGGGCGGGTGGCCACCGACCTTGGACCAGTCCGGCCCCTTCATCGCGGACCAGGTCGCGAACGCCTTCAGCCGCCATTCCAGCAGCCAGTCCGGCTCGTTCTTGCGCGCCGAGATCAGGCGGACGGTGTCCTCGCTCAGACCCTTCGGCGCCAGGTCGGTCGCGATGTCGCTCTCGAAGCCCCACTTGTAGGTGGACTGGTTGAGGGTCTCGACGGCATCAAGGGTTTCGGCAATGGCGGGCATAGTCTGACCTCACTCGGCGGCGTGGATGGCAGCACTGGGCACCAGGCCCGCGCCGTGATTGTTCGGTTGGGCGGCGGTGCAGCACGGCACGCCGATATGGTCCAGGGTGACGCCGGCCAGCGCCGACCGGATGGCGTCGTTCACCGCGTCCCAGCGGCCGCGGATCTGGCAGACCGTTTCCGCCTCGCAGCGACCGGTGGCGCCGTCGACGCAGGCGGTGAGCGAGATCGGCCCGTCGATCGCCGCGATCACGCGCCCCACGTCGATGTCCGACAGCGGCCGCGCCAAACGGTAGCCGCCGCGGGCGCCGCGCTGCGACGACACTAGCCCGGCGCCGGCCAGCGCCTTCAGCACCTTGGCCACGGTGGGCTCCGGGATCCCGGTCGCCTGCGCCAGGGTCGGCGAGGTCGTGACCTCCTGGTGGTGCGACAACCGCACCAGCACGACGACGGCGTAATCGGTCAGTTTCGACAAGCGGAGCATGACGCCTCGGGGGGCAGCGTTTGATCGAGGACCCTCATGGTCCGGTATGCCGGGAGATGACCATGAACGTTCGAATCGTCAAGGGCTTGCGGGTAACTCCTACCCCGCCTGCGAGCCGAGGATCAGCCATTCCGCCAGGAACAGCAGGATGCCGACCAGCGATCCCACCAGCGTGCCGTTGATGCGGACGAACTGCAGGTCGCCGCCGACCCGGAGCTCGATCCGGTCCACCAGCCCGTCGGTATCCCAGCCGGCGATCACCTCCGCGATGAAGCCGGACAGGTAGTCCCGCATCCCCGGCAGCGCCCGCCGGGCCAGGCCCGCGACCGCCCGGTCGATCGTCGTCCGCACCCGGTCGTCGTGTTCCAGCATGTCGGCCGCGCGTGCCAGGGCGTCCTCCACCAGCCGTTGCACCCAGCCATCCTCGTGGTCGAGCTCGTTCTCGATCCCGGCCCGCAGCCGCGCCCATACGTCGGCGCCCCAGGCGCGCAGGCTGTCGTGCGTCACCAGCCCGCGCAGCGTGCCGGCGAGCTCGCGTCCGCGGACCGGATCGCTCTCGATGAGGTCGATCTCGCGCCGGATCCAGGCCGTCGCCGCCTCGCGCAGGTCGCTTTCGTGCGGGTCGGTGCGGTCCAGCTCCAGGGTGATGGCGCTCAGCACCCGGCTCGCCACCGAGCCGCCGATCGCCCAGCCCACCAGCCGCCCCCCCTGCTCGCGCACCCGGTCGGCGATCAGCTGGTGGAGGTGCGCTTCCCGGCTCTTCAACAGCAGCTTGATCTGGTCGAGCAGGAACGACAGCACCTCCTGGTGCCGGTCGCCATCCACCAGCGCCCGCAGCGCGCGCGCCACGGCGGGCGCT
>CAXUBN010000448.1:0-2063 GCA_964249255.1 uncultured Acetobacteraceae bacterium
CGCGTCCGCCGCGCGGGGGTGCTAGTCCCGCGCATCGACCCCGGAATGCAGCGGGTGCAGCCTGCGCACCGGCAACCGCATGGTCTGCCCGCGCCAGGCGACGCGGCGGCCGGTCAGGCTGCCCAGCATCACGGCGGCCGAAAGCCAGTCGCGCGGCAGCAGCCAGGCCACCGGCAGGGTGGCGCCGCCGCCCAGCGTCCGGTCGATGACCGACGCGGTCGCGGCCCGCACCAGCCAGACCAGCAGGAGCGCGCCCCAGCTCCAGAGCGAGAACGGCAACAGCAGCACCGGCAGCGTGGCCCAGAACAACGGAAGCTGGATGGCCGACGCCACGTAGCCGACCGGCTCCACGCTGCACACGGTGCGGCCCCAGCGCAGCTCGTGCGAGAACAGGTCGCGCAACCCGGTCTCGCCGACCGTGGTGACGGTGAGCGTGTCGGCGATCGCGATCAACTGGCCGTGCCGGCGCACCAGCCGGCCCAGTGCCGAGTCGTCGGCGATGTGCGCCGACAGCGCCGGCAGGCCGCCGATCCGCTCTAGCAGGTCGCGCCGGATCGCCATGGTGGCGCCCAGGCAGTCCTGCCGGCCCAGCAGCCGCGACATCAGCACGCCGGGCATGAAGCTGTGGTTGACTTGGCCGGCGCCGAGCCGGCGCGACAGCGTGTTGCTCGCCGCCCGGCCGCCGTACAGCGTGGTGACCAGGCCGATCCCGGGCCGTTCGAGCGCCTCGACCACCCGGCGCAGGTAGTCGCGCTCGGCATGGATATCGGAGTCCGACAGCACCAGCACCGCGTGCCGCGCCCGGGGCAGCATGTTGATGAGGTTGGCCACCTTGCGGTTGGCGCCGTGCGGCGTGGCGTCGACCACCAGGTCGATGTCGAGCCCGGGAAAGCGCCGCCGCAGCCGTTCCACCAGCGCGATCGCCGGATCGGTGCGGCTTTGCACCCCGAACACGATCTGTACGGCGGGGTAGTCCTGGTCGCAGAAGCTGGCCAGCGCCTGTTCCAGCAAAGGCTCGTCGCCATGCAGCGGCTTCAGCACCGTCACCGGCGGCAGGGCGGCGGTGGCAGGCCACGCCACCCGGGGCGTGCGGCGGCCGAACCGGCGCACCAGTGCCGCACCCACCACCGCCTGCACGCACCCCAGCCCCGCCACGAGGTCTGCGACGGCACCCATGATGGCGAGCGGCGTGTGCGGTGGCATCATGAGGCTGTTTGGAGGCCTTGGCCGACGGAAACGGCGGGGAGATGGGTCAGCTTTGGGAGAAGGCCTGGGTCTTCTTCCGGAGGCTGTCGATCAGCGGCGTAGCATCCCCGGAGCTCAGGCTGGAACCGAAATCGGCGCGCTGCACCGCCACCTGGCTGATGTTGCCGCCCAGCAGCACGTCGACCACCTGCCAGCCCGCGGCGCCCTGGCGCATCACGTAGTCGACCGCGGTGCCGCTGCCAGTGCCGCCGCCCGCGACGATGCGGGTGTGCACGATCTGCTCGCCGGGCACCGGCGAGGCGGTCGGCGCCGGGCTCACCTCGAACCGGTCGGTGCCGCCGCGGGCGAAGTTGGACACGTAGCGTGCCACGGTGAACTGCCGGAACTGGTCGAGCAGCTGCGTCTTCTGCGCGTCCGGCAGGGTGCGGTAGCGCAGCCCCAGCGAGTTCTGCAGCACCACCGGCAGGTTGAACGCCCGGTCGATCGCCGGCGCCAGGACCTGCGCCCGCTGCGCGAAGCTGCCCGACGAACGCTCGATCCGGGTGAGCTGGTCGCACAACAGCGACACCGGGGCGGCCGGCCCCGACGCTTCCGCGCCGCCGGTCTGGACCTGGCCGGCCCGAGCGGGTCCGGCGGCCAGGACCGCGGTGAGGGCGACGCCCAGGCTGAGGCCCAGGCTGAGTCCAAGGTACAATGGCGGAAGAAGCTTGGATGCACGCATGGCGCTACGGTGTCGGGGCTGTGCGGGGGAAAGGCAAGCCCTGCGGATGCGCCGCCTGCCGCCCCTGGGAGACCGGCCCCTCCACGTTCACCCCCAGTGCGGTGAGTGCGGCATGTGTGATGTGGGATGGGGACAA
>CAXUBN010000449.1:0-2057 GCA_964249255.1 uncultured Acetobacteraceae bacterium
GCCGCACCCTGCCGATTCACGGCGATCCGGCTGGCGCCGCGGCGGCCGGCGTTGCGCGAGGCGATCGCCGCGCGCTTCGCCGCCATGCTGGAGGCGGGCGCGCTGGACGAGGTGGCGGCGCTGCTGGCGCTGGGGCTGCCGCCGGACCTGCCGCTGATGCGGGCGCACGGCGTGCCGGAGCTGGCGGCGGCGCTGCGCGGTGACTGCGCCGTGGAGGAGGCGGTGGCGCAGGCGGTGTCGGCCCAGACCCGCTACACCAAGCGGCAGGCGACCTGGTTCGCGCACCACGCCCTGGCCGATCCATGCCGCACCCTCACGATCGATACGCGCATGGCAGGTATGACGCAACAAATGGAAAGATTGATCGAGAAATCGGTGTCGTTTGTTATGCATGCGGTTGACGCCCCGACGATGACCGGGTAGGGCAGGCGCGTTTCGCGACACGGCTCGGCCGCCGCCGCGACTGGGAGCATGACCTGGGAGCATGAGATGAACGCCAGCACCGACCCGAGAGGCAGCCTGACCGCACATCAGGCTGATGCGCTCAGCACGCCCACCGCCAACGGCGCCGCCGTCGTGCTCCGGGTGCTGCGGGAACAGGGGGTCGAGGTGATCTTCGGTTATCCCGGGGGCGCGGTGCTGCCGATCTACGACGCGCTGTTCGCGCAGGCCGCGATCCGCCACGTGCTGGTGCGGCACGAACAGGCGGCGGTGCATGCGGCCGAGGGCTATGCCCGCTCGACCGGCCGGGTGGGCGTGGTGCTGGTCACCTCCGGCCCCGGCGCCACCAACGCGGTGACCGGGCTGCTCGACGCGCTGATGGACTCCGTGCCCCTGGTCTGCCTGACCGGCCAGGTGCCGACCCAGCTGATCGGCAACGACGCGTTCCAGGAGGCCGACACCACCGGCATCACCCGGCCGGTGACCAAGCACAACTACCTGGTGAAGCGGCCCGGCGACCTGGCCCGCACCCTGCACGAGGCGTTCTACGTCGCCCGTAGCGGCCGGCCCGGACCGGTGGTGGTCGACCTGCCCAAGGACGTGCTGGTGGGACCCGCCCCGTATGCGGCGGCGTCCGAGGCGCCGCACCGGTCCTATCGGCCGGTGCGCGAACCGGTGCGCGAGGCGATCCGGGCGGCGGTGGCGGCGATGCGCGGCGCACGGCGGCCGCTGCTCTACGTCGGCGGCGGCGTCATCAACTCCGGGCCGGCCGCCTCGGCGGCGCTGCGCCGGCTGGCGCACCTGACCGGGTTCCCGTGCACGGCGACGCTGATGGGGCTGGGCGCCTATCCCACCACCGATCCGCAGTTCCTGGGCATGCTGGGCATGCACGGCACTTACGAGGCGAACCTGGCGGCGCATGGCTGCGACGTGCTGGTCAACATCGGCGCCCGCTTCGACGACCGCGTCACCGGCCGGCTGGACGCGTTCTCGCCTGGCTCCACCAAGATCCACGTCGACATCGACGCCTCCTCCATCAACAAGATCGTGCGGGTCGACATCCCCGTGCTGGGCGACGCCGGCCGCGCGATCGCCATGATGATCGCCGAGTGGGAGGGCCACGGCGGGCCGGACGACGGCGCGCAGCACCAGGCCCTGTCGGCCTGGTGGCGCCAGATCGACGCCTGGCGCGCCATCGACAGCCTGGCCTACCGGCAGGACCCGTCGCCCGACGCGGTGATCAAGCCGCAGCATGCGATCCGTCGTCTGTGCGCCCTGTCCCGCGAGACCGGACGCGACACCTTCGTCACAACCGAGGTGGGCCAGCACCAGATGTGGGCGGCGACCCACTTCCAGTACGAGCGACCGAACCGCTGGATGACCTCGGGCGGGCTCGGCACCATGGGCTACGGGCTGCCGGCCGCGGTCGGCGTGCAGGTGGCGCACCCGGACGCGCTGGTGATCGACATCGCCGGCGAGGCGTCCACGCTGATGAACATCCAGGAGCTGGGTACGATCGCGCAGTATCGCCTGCCGGTGAAGCTGTTCATCCTGAACAACCGCTACATGGGCATGGTGCGGCAATGGCAGGAGCTGCTGCACGGGTCGCGCTACTC
>CAXUBN010000450.1:0-2054 GCA_964249255.1 uncultured Acetobacteraceae bacterium
GGCCCGACTCCAGCGTCGGGTAGAACCCCTCGATGATGTGCAGCTTGGCATCCGGATACCGCCGGGTGAACGGAAGCAGGGCGGGCGGCAGCAAGGCCAGGTGCGTGGCGATGGACAATCCGGCCGTGACGGTCCCCGCGGTCGAGCCGCTGAATTGTTCCACCTCCTCCCGTGCCCGGCGCATCTCGTGCACGATCGACGCCGCCCGGCGCAGGAACAGCTGGCCCAGCGGCGTTGCCACCACGCCCCGCGAGCGCCGTTCGAACAGCGACGCTCCCAGTTCACGTTCGAGCTCCGCTAGGCTGCGCGTCAGCGCCGGCTGACCGGTCGCGAGCATCCGGGCCGCGGCCCGGATGCTGCCCTGCTCGGCGATGGCGACGACTTCCCGCAGCTGATTGATCTTCATGATGCCCTGGCGCCGATGTTCGAAGCGCATCCTTGAGCGCAAGAAGGCATCTTTGTTGCCATCGATCAACTTGGGATGTTGAACTGACGGCTCGTTTCAAGAGCCCCTGGGGGAAACGGGTCGATGGCAACGCTTCCGGTCGCTGGTGCCGTGCTCAACTACCGCGTGGTCGGGGAGGGGCCGCTCCTGGTGCTCATCGCGGGCGCGCGCGGCTCCGGGGCGATCTATCATCCCCTGGCGCACCATCTGGCGGCACATTTCCGGGTGCTGACCTACGACCGTCGCGGCTACGGCGGCAGCGTGCTCGACGGTCCGCAGGATTACGACGTCCGCCTGCAGACCGATGCGAGCGACGTGGCGGAGCTGATCGGGCACGAGGGGGATGGGCCGGCACTGGTGTTCGGGAGCAGTTCGGGTGCCATCGTGGCGCTCCAGGTGCTGAGCCAGCATGCGGGGTCGGTCCACCGACTCCTGGCGCACGAGCCGCCGGCCCTGTCGCTGCTGCCGGACGAGGAGCACACCCACGAGGTCGATTTCCTGCGGGAGATGTACGACCTCTACCAGGCCGAGGGACTGCGACCCGCCATCGGTCGGTTCCTTGCCAGCATGATGACCGACTCCGACCGCCGGACCCTGACCGCGGCGGCCCAGCATGGCGACGCGGCGCAGGCGGCCCGCGACTTCGACTACTGGTTCCACCACGAACTGCGCCAGTATCCGCCGGCGGCCTTCGACCTAAAGGCGCTGCGCTCGGGGACCGACCTTGCCTTCATCGCCGGACAGGAAAGCAAGGGGCTGCTGCCGGAGCGGATCGCCATCACCTTCGCTGACCGGCTCGGCGTCCCGTTGCACGTCCTGCCCGGCGGTCATGTCGGCTATCTCACCTATCCGACGGAGTTCGGGGACGCGCTGGCGGAAATTCTCCAGCGGCCGTCATGATCTGCCGACGGCAGCGATCGGCCGTGTACTCGAGACTTGGAAGCCCGCTCCGCCTTGCGACGGCAACCGGCAGCGCACGATAGGATATGCCCATGTCGCTCTCGATGATGATGGACAAGCACGCGGCCCTTCTGGCGCAATGCCCGTTGGTCCAATTGCTGCCCGCAGACGAGGCCGCTCGACTCCCGATCAACGTCGAACGGCACGGGACGGCTGGACCGTTGGTCGTGATCGTCCACGGTGGTGTCCAGGGCGGGATCGGCGGAGGACCGACGACCTTCTCGAGGCAGGCGGCCCTGGCCGACATGGGGTGGCAGGTCGCCATCGTGGATCGGCCTGGGTTCGGCCGGAGTCCATCGCGCGGTCCGGATGACATGGAGGGGGATGCCGTCTGGATCTCCGATCTGCTCGGGGAGGGCGGACACCTGATCGGGCATTCGTGGGGCGGCGGCGAGGCGCTGTTGGCGGCCGCACGCCGGCCCGGGGCCGTACGATCGCTGGTCCTGGTCGAGCCGGCGCTGCAGGGGCTGGCGGCGACCGACCCCGCCCTCGAGGCCGATCCGGAGCTCAGGACAACGGTCGAGGGGATGATGCGGCCGATGCTGACGGCGGCGACGCCGGCCGCGTATGCCCGTACCTTCATGCGTGATCTGGTCGGGGATACCGGGGCGGACAGCGCCCGCGGCATGGAGGATCTCGACGAGGCCGG
>CAXUBN010000451.1:0-2053 GCA_964249255.1 uncultured Acetobacteraceae bacterium
GCCCGACCCATCGTCGCGTGGCCCATGGTCGCGTGGCCCTGATGCGCCATGTCGGCGGCATGGCGGCGCTTGTCGCGCGCTATGACGGGTTCATCGTGGATCTGTGGGGCGTGGTCCATGACGGCGTCGCCCCGTATCCCGGCGCGGTGGACTGCCTGCACCGGCTCCGCGACGCCGGGCGCCGCGTGGTGCTGCTGTCGAACGCGCCGCGCCGGGTGTCCGCCGTACGGGACACGCTGCGCCGCCTCGGCATTCCCGACGATGCCGACGACGGCCTGGTGACGAGCGGCGAGGCGACCCGCACGGCGCTGATCGAACGGTCCGATCCGTGGTTCGCGGCGCTGGGCGATCGCGTGTGGCACCTGGGCCCGGCTAAGGATCGCGGCCTGCTGGAGGGATTGCCGCAGGTGGAGGCCGCCACCCCGGGCGAGGCGGACTTCGTGCTCAACACCGGTCCGGACGACGACGGGGGCGAGGACGACGCGGCGCCCTACCTACCGGTGCTGCGGGAGTGCGAGGCACGGCACCTGCCGATGGTGTGCGCCAACCCGGACCTGGAGATCGTGCGCGGCGGCCAGCGCGTGATCTGCGCCGGGCTGCTGGCATGGCACTACGAGGAGCTCGGCGGCACCGTGCGGCGGATCGGCAAGCCGGATCCCGCGATCTACCGGCCGGTGCGGCGCCTGCTGGGCGTCGACGACGACCGCCGCATCCTGGCGGTGGGCGACAGCCTGTCCACCGACATCGCAGGCGCCTGTGCCGCTGGGCTCGATTCCTGCTGGGTGCTGGGCGGCATCCATGCGGCGCTGCTCGGCGGCGACGCCGCGCTGGCGGAGGCCGCGGCCGGTACGGCCGGGCTCGCCCCGGTGGCGACGGTGCCGGGCTTCGGCTGGTAGCGGGTCCTACGCGTTGCCGAAATCGGCCACCAGCCGCAGCGGATCGATGCCCATGGCGGCGAAGGCGCGCTGCCATTTGCGGTTGTGCTCGGTGCCGAACACGATCGCCTCGCTGGATGGCGCGGTGAGCCAGGCGTTCTGACGGATCTCGGCCTCGAGCTGGCCTGGTCCCCAGGTCGCGTGCCCCAGGGCCAGCAGGGCCAGCCGCGGGCCCTGCCCATCGGCGATCTCGCGCAGCACGTCCAGGCTCGCGGTGAGCACGATGCCGTCGTCGACGGTGAGGCTGCCGGCACCGCTCCAGTCGCTGCTGTGCAGCACGAAGCCGCGCGAGCTTTCCATCGGGCCGCCGGCGCACAGCGCGATCCGCCGCCGCGGCGGCAGCGGCGCGATCTCCAGCTGCGCCAGCAGGTCGTCGAACCCCGGCTCGGCCAGGCGGCGGTTCACCACGATGCCCATGGCGCCGTCGGTGGGCGAGTGCGCACACAGGAACACCACGGTCTGCTGGAACGCCCGGTCGAGCAGCGACGGCATCGCGACCAGGAGCTGGCCGGTCAGGCCGGCAGCCGGCGCGTCGTCATCATCGTCGTCGTCGTTTTCCATGCCGCAGCAGATGGTGAGGACGGGATGGCCAGCGCAAGACCGCGCCGGCGCAGGGCCGGTTGCGCCGGCCGCCGCGCCGGCCGAACCTGTCGCATCGCGTGAGACGGGATCATCCAGAGGACCCCATGCCCTTCATCCTCGCCTATCTCGACAGCCCGGTGCCGTTCATCCCCCCGCCTGGCGGCGCCCGGCCGCCGTCGCGGGAGCGGCAGGAATATTTCGGCACCGAGGAGGCGGCGCTGCGGCGTGCCGCGGTTCTGCTGCCCGGGCCGCCCTGGCTCGACCTGCGGCTCTACGGCCCGGGCGGCGCCAAGCTTGCCGGGCAGGCCGAGCTCGCGCAAAGGGTGGAGACCGGTCCGGGATAAACGCGGCCGACGGCAGGGAAGGCGCGCACATGGGCATGTTGGTCTTCATCACGGGCGCCACCGCCGGCTTCGGTCGGGCCACGGCCCAGCGTCTGGTGGCGGACGGGCACCGGGTGATCGCCACCGGCCGCCGGGCCGAGCGGCTGGAGGCGCTCGCCGCCGAGCTCGGCCCCGCGCTGCTGCCCGTGACGG
>CAXUBN010000452.1:0-2044 GCA_964249255.1 uncultured Acetobacteraceae bacterium
TCGCAGCGCCTCGACCAGCTCGGCGACGGCGGCGATCGTCTGGGCGCCGTCCCGTTGCAGCGCCCGGATGGGGCCGGCATGCGGATGGTCGGGGGGCACGCGCTTGAACAGGGTGTCGAGGCGCAGGTCGTCGCCGGCGTCCAGCCCCTGCGCCACGCTGACCGCGCGCAGCGCCTGATGCAGGGCGAGACGGGTCAGCACGGCCTCGTTCCGCCGCCGCCGCTCGGCCAGCAGCCGGGCGTCGTCCAGCGTGTCGGCGGCCAGGCCCAGCAGCGTGGAGGCGGCGGTCATGCGGCACGCTGCAACGGCACATGTTCGCCGTCGAGGGCCGAACGGTTACGGCGGCGGATGCAGCCCGGTCATGCGGGCCGGCACCGCGATCATGGGCTGCAATCGGCCCCATCCGGCATCATGTTCCAACGACCCGACACGTCATGGAGCGTAGACCCGATGCCATCCAGCCGGACCCGCAGGCAGCTCCTGCAGGGCGTCGCGATCGCGGCGCTGGGAGCGGTCGCGTTCAAGCTGACGGGGCTCCCCGCCCTGGCCGGCGCCGGCGCCAACCCTGACAACGGCGGGCCGTCCGCGGGCCCGGCCGGTCCCGGCCAGATCCGGCACAGCGACGCCGACTGGCGCCGCCTGCTGACGCCCTCGCAGTACGACGTGCTGCGCCAGCAGGGCACGGAGTCGCCGTACAGCAGCCCGCTCGACCTGTTCAACGGCCGCGGAACCTACGACTGCGTCGGCTGTGCCAAGCCGTTGTTCGCGTCCGACACCAAGTTCGACAGCGGCACCGGCTGGCCGTCCTTCTTCCGGCCGCTCCCGGAGGGCGTCACCGAGCACCGCGACAGCTCGCTCGGCATGGAGCGCACGGAGATCCGCTGCGCCCGCTGCGACGGCCATCTTGGCCACCTGTTCGACGACGGGCCGCGTCCCACCGGGCTGCGCTACTGCATGAACGGCGTCGCCCTCGACTTCCACCCGGCGCCCGGCGTGCAGCCGCCGCCGCACGCCGCCTAGCCCGGGAGATCGGACCATGACCAAGCGCTTCAGCAAGGCCCTGCTGCTGACCGGTGCGATCGCCCTGCCGTCCGCGCTTCTGCTGCGTGCGGCACCGTCCGGACGGGCCGAGGAGCCGCCGCACATGGTGCCGGCCCCCGCCCCGGCGCACGACGCCGACGCACCGGCCAGGTCGCTGCAGTCCATCACCGTATCCGGCGGCTGCTTCTGGGGCGTGCAGGGGGTGTTCGAGCACGTGAAGGGCGTGCGCCGCGCGGTGGCGGGCTACGCCGGCGGCGGCGCCGACACCGCGCAATACGAGACCGTCAGCACCGGCAGCACCGGCCATGCGGAGTCGGTGCAGATCACCTTCGATCCCAGGCAGGTGTCGCTCGGCCGGTTGATGCAGATCTTCTTCTCGGTGGCGCTGGATCCGACGCAGCGCGACGCGCAGGGGCCGGACAGCGGCAGCCAGTATCGTTCCGAGATCTGGACCAGCACGCCGGCGCAGGGTGCGGCGGCCCGGGCCTACATCGCGCAGCTCGATGCCGCGCACGCGTTCGCGGCGCCGATCGCCACCCGGGTCGATGCCCTGCCCGGCTTCTACCCGGCCGAGGGCTACCACCAGGACTACCTGGCGCATAACCCGGACGCCCCCTACATCGCCATCAACGACATGCCCAAGGTTCAGGCGCTCAGGCAACTGTTCCCGCAGGACTACGTGGCGGCGCCGGTCCTGGCGCTGCCCCAGGGCTAGCGCGGGGGCCGACGCGGGAACGGTCGGGCACTGCGGCGGGCGCATCGGTGCCGCCGGTCTCCGACGCCCGTCCCAGCAACCCGTGCACCTTCAGGTGGTGCCGCAGCTGGTAGTAGGTGAGGCCCAGCGCGCGCGCCGCCACACGCTGATTGAAGCGGCTGGCCTCCATCGCCTCCCGCAGCAGCTGCGCCTCGAACCGCCGCGTACGGGCTGTGAAATCCCCAACCGGCTCGGGATCCGCCGCTGCCGGCGGCGGCGGCGGCGGCGCGGCCAGGGCAGACGTCGCGG
>CAXUBN010000453.1:0-2039 GCA_964249255.1 uncultured Acetobacteraceae bacterium
CAGCGTGTGCACGGCGATCACCGCCGAGTAGGCGACGGTTTCCGGCATGCTGGCGCGGCCGAGGCCGCGTCCCTGCGCCGGGTCCGGCTCGGCGAACACCGCCAGGTGGCACGGCGCCTCGTCCAGGCCGGCCAGCTTCAGGCGGTCATAGTCGGCCGGCTGGCCGGCGGCGGCGGCGCGGTTGCAGCGCTCGAAGATGGCGCGGACGGCGGCGCGGCGGCGCGGGTCGTCGACGATCACGAAGCGCCAGGGCTGGCTGAATCCGACCGAGGGCGCGGTGTGCGCCAGCGTCAGCAGGTGCGCCAGCAGGCCGGGCGGCAGGGGGTCGGGACGGAAGCGGCGGACGTCCCGGCGCCAGGACAGCAATGTGGTGAGGTCGGCGCGGAAGGAACCCGAGAAGGAAGGCCAGGGCTCTGCCCTGGACCCGCTCAAGGCGGAGCCTTGAGGATCCATTCGTTAGGCCTTCAGGTAGCTGCGGGCGGATTGGGAGTCGCGGGCGATCTGGGTCTTGAGGGCGTCCAGGCCGTCGAACTTCTGCTCAGCGCGCAGCAGCGTGTGCAGGGACACCGACAGCACCTGCCCGTACAGGTCGCCGTCGAAGTCGAACAGGTTGACCTCCAGCCGGCTTTCCAGCGTGTCGTTGACGGTGGGTCGTCGCCCGATGTTGGCCACCCCCGGACGCTGGCTCCCATCGGGCAGCCGCACCGTCACCACGTACACCCCGCGCGCCGGCTCGAGATGGCGGCCGAGCTGGATGTTGGCGGTGGGAAAGCCCAGCAGGCGGCCGCGCTTGTCGCCGTGGGTGACCACGCCGCGCACCGCCCAGGGCCGGCCGAGCTCACCGGCGGCGCGCTCCGGATACCCATCCAGCAACGCGCGGCGGATCCGCGTCGAGGAGAACGGGCCGCCCGCATCGGCCAGCGCCGGCACCACGGTGAGCCCGATGCCCAGCGCCTCCGCATGCGCGGCCAGGGTCGTCACGTCGCCACCGCGGCGATGGCCGTAGGCGAAGTCGGCGCCGCAGGCGAGGTGGGTGGCGCCCAACCCCTCGTGCAGCACCTCCTGCACGAAGCGGCGCGCGGTCAGCAGCGAGAAGTCCCGGTTGAACGGCACCTCGTGGATGCGCTCGACGCCAAGCGCCGCCAGCGCGTCCCGCCGCTCGTCAGAGAGGGTCAGGCGGAACGGTGCATCGTCCGGGCGGAACAGCTCGCGCGGATGCGGCTCGAAGGTCAGCACCCCCAACGGCGCATCCGGCCGCGCCGCATGCAGCGTGCGCAGCAGGTGGGCATGGCCTAGGTGGACGCCGTCGAAATTGCCCAGTGCCAGGATGCCGCCCCGCGCCCTCGCGGGAATGTCGGTCCAGCCGGCGTAACGCGTCGTCATGCGGGGAGCGTGGCAGGATGCATCGGCGACACCGGCGGCGATGGGGCGCTCGGCCCATGGTCGGTCATGGCACCGCGCGCGGCCGACCACGATCCGTATGACATCGGGACGACTCCCGACCGGATCGGCCAGTGCCGGGAAACGGAGCCGGCGTCAGCCCGGATGGCGGGCGGGTTCGACCGGCGCCGGCGCCGCGGTCGGATAGGGGGCCTGGGGCTGGTAGGCCGCCTGCGGCTGCGGCACATAGCCGGCCCCGGGCTGCACCTGCGCCACCTGCTGGGGCGGCGGCGCCAGGGGAGCGCCATGCTCCATGGACTCGTCCTCGCCCATGTTCTTCTTGAACGACTTGATGCCCTTGGCGAAGTCACCCATCAGCGTGCTGATCTTGCTGCTGCCGCCGAACAACAGAAGAACCACCGCCAACACGATCAGCCAGTGCCAGATGCTCAAGCTACCCATGGGGAACGCCTTTTCCTGCCGCTGCGCGGCCGATCCGCCCTGATACAGGGCATCCTAGCCTTAGGACCGGGCCCGGCAACGACATGGCGCCAGCCGGCGCCGGATGCAAGCGTTCCGGGTTCCATTCACCCCCGCCGCAGCGCCAGGATCAGGGCGTCCGCCTCCTCGCGCCCCAGCCCGAGCGCCCGCTCGACGGT
>CAXUBN010000454.1:0-2031 GCA_964249255.1 uncultured Acetobacteraceae bacterium
CTGATCGCGGTGCTGATCCCGCTGCTGTTCATGGGCGACGTGGTGGGCCGGCTGTTCCACGAGTTCGCGATCACGCTGGCGGTCACCATCGTGCTGTCCGCGCTGGTGTCGCTGACCCTGGTGCCGATGCTGTGCGCGCGCATGCTGCGCGAGCAGCCGCACCATCCAGAAGGCGCCCGGCTGCAGTCCGGCGGCGGGTTCTCGCGCCGGAGCGAGCGGCTGATCGACGGCGTCATCGCCGGCTACGGGCGATGGCTGGACGTGGTGCTGCGCCACCGGGCGCTCACCCTCGTCGTGTTCCTGCTGACGGTGGCCGCCACCGTCGTGCTGGCCGTCCTGATCCCCAAGGGGTTCTTCCCGGTGCAGGACACCGGCGTGATCCAGGGCATCTCGGTCGCCGCCGAGGACACCTCGCTCGCGGCGATGTCGTCGCACCAGCAGGAGCTGGCGCGCGCGATCCTGGACGATCCGGACGTCGCGAGCCTGTCCTCGTTCATCGGCGTGGACGGCAGCAACATGACGCTGAACCAGGGCCGGTTCCTGATCAACCTCGTGCCGCACGACGACCGCGCCCTGTCGTCCACCGGCGTGATCCGCCGCCTGGGGGGCGAGGTGGCGGGCGTCTCCGGGGTCCGGCTGTTCATGCAGCCGGTGCAGGACCTGTCGCTCGACACCGCGGTGTCCGCCACCCAGTACCAGTTCGTGCTTGAAACGCCGAACTACGACGACTTCACGCGGTGGGTGCCCAAGGTGGTCGACGCGCTGCAGGCGCTGCCGCAGCTGGCCGACGTCACCTCCGACCTGCAGGCGACCGGGCTGGTCGCCAACGTGACCCTGGACCGCGCCACCGGGGCCCGCTTCTCCATCACCCCGGAGACGGTCGACAACGCGCTCTACGACAGCTACGGGCAGCGCCAGGTCAGCACCGTCTACACGCAGTCGAACCAGTACCGGGTGATCCTCGAGGTCGACCACGCGCTGCAGGGCGACCTGTCGAGCCTGAGCCAGCTCTACCTGCCCGGCGCCGCCGTCAGCACCAGCACGGGCACGATCGGCGCCGCCCGCCAGCCGACCGGCGGCCTGGTGCCGCTGGGCGCGGTGGCCTCCGTCCGGGTCGGCACCGGCCCGCTGCTGATCTCGCACCTGGGCCAGTTCCCAGCCACCACGGTGTCGTTCAACCTGGCGCCGGGCGCCTCGCTCGGTCCAGCGGTGGACGCGATCGAGCGGGCGGAGCGCCAGGTCGGCCTGCCGCCGTCGTTCCAGACCTCGTTCCAGGGCACCGCCAGCGCGTTCCAGACCAGCCTCGGCAACGAGCTGTTCCTGGTGGTGGCGGCACTGGTGGCGGTCTACATCGTGCTCGGCGTGCTCTACGAGAGCTTCATCCACCCCATCACGATCCTGTCCACGCTGCCGTCCGCCGGCATCGGCGCGCTGGCCGCTCTGATGATCGTGGGCGCCGACCTCGACGTGATGGGCATCATCGGCATCGTGCTGCTGATCGGCATCGTCAAGAAGAACGCGATCATGATGATCGACTTCGCGCTGGAGGCCGAGCGCGAGGAGGGCATGGCGCCGATCGACGCCATCCGGCGCGCCGCACTGCTGCGGTTCCGGCCGATCCTGATGACCACGCTGGCCGCCGCGTTCGGGGCGCTGCCGCTGATGCTGGGCACCGGCACCGGCTCGGAGCTGCGCCGGCCGCTGGGGCTGGCCATCGTCGGCGGGCTCGCGGTCAGCCAGCTGCTGACCCTGTTCACCACCCCGGTGATCTACCTGTTCATGGACGGGCTGAGCCGGCGCACGCGCCGCCTGCTCGGCACCGGACCCGCCGCCATGCCGACGCCCGCCGAATGAACGTTTCCCGCCCGTTCATCCTGCGGCCGGTGGCGACCACGCTGCTGACGGTGGCCCTCGCCCTGGCCGGGATGTTCGCCTACTCGAAGCTTCCGGTGGCGCCGCTGCCCAACGTCGCCTTCCCGGTGATCCAGGTGCAGGCGACGCAGCCCGGCGGCTCGCCCAGCGAGGTCGCGG
>CAXUBN010000455.1:0-2027 GCA_964249255.1 uncultured Acetobacteraceae bacterium
GTCGCGGCCCGCGTCCAGCACGGCGGGCGGGACGCCGAGGCGCTCGAGGATGGCGGCGGCCTCGGCGGCGACGGTCGGCGCCGGATCGTCTGGGTTCATGCTGTCAGCCTCAATGCCCGTTCGAGAATGGGGTGTGCCGGGCGAGGGTGCGGACGGGCCTCAGGCGGCGCGGCGGGTGGTGCGCTGCGCCGAGGCACCGGCGTCCTGCCCCCCGCCTCCCTGGTCGTCGTAATGGCGGCCGAAGCGGTTGGCCAGGAACGCCGGCAGCGTCACCTGCTCCTGCCGTACGAAGCCGGCTCCCGGCAGGGCGCCCTCCAGCAGCAGGTCGAGCACGGCGCAGATGCCGGCCGCGGTGGTGATCTGGATCGCGCTACGCCGGATCCCGCCGATGACGGCCGAGGTGACGTGGTTGGCGTAGCTTTCCTGCATCAGCCGCCCGTCCCGCTGCCCGGTCACGGTCACGAACACGATCACCACGTCCTGCAGCGTGGCGGGGATCGCGGTCTCCAGGATCTCCTTCAGCAGCGGCCGGCGGTCGCGCAGGCCGAGGTCGTGCAGCAGGGTGCGCATGATCGCGGCGTGGCCCGGGTAGCGGATCGTGCGGTAGTTGAGGTTGCGCACCCGCCCGTCCAGCGTTTCGCACAGCGAGCCCAGCCCGCCCGAGGTGTTGAACGCCTCGTACGGGATGCCGTCGAGCAGGAAGGTTTCCAGCTCCTCCAGCGGCGCCGTGTGCGTGCGCCGTCCGTCGACGATCGCCTCGCACGGCTCGCAGTACTCGTTGATGACGCCGTCGGTGCTCCAGGTCAGGTTGTAGCCCAGCGCGTTGGTCGGATACTGCGGCAGCGCCCCCACCCGCATGCGGACGTCGGCCAGGGTGTCGAAGCGCGTGGCCAGGTCGTGCGCCACCACCGTGATGAAGCCGGGCGCCAGGCCGCACTGCGGGACGAAGGCGGTGGCGGCGCCGTCGGCGAGCGCCCGGACCGTGCGGGTGCTGGCGACGTCCTCGGTGAGGTCGAGATAGTGCGCGCCGGCGGTCCGCGCCGCGGCGGCGATCCGCGTGGTGAGGTGGAACGGTCCGGCGTTCAGCACCGCGGCATGGCCGGCCAGCGCGGTTTCCAGTGCGGTCGCATCCGCGATGTCGACCAGCCGGCCCGTCACCGGGCGGCTGGTGCGCAGCGCCGACAGCTGCGCCGCATCGCGGTCCAGCACCGCGACGTCGTAGCTGCCGCAGCCGGCCAGCAGCTCGGCGATCATGCTGCCGATCTTGCCGGCGCCGACGATGGCGATGCTTCGCATGACGCTCCCTTCCCGCGCACCCGACCGATACGGCGCGGACCGGGCAGTGTTGCCGGGCGGCGGCGGCGGCGCCAGACGCGCTTCGAAGAGCGTATGGGTCGCTGGTCGGCGAAACGCTTGGTCGACGTGCGGAACGCCGAAAGCCGGGCGTCGCCTTGGACCCACCGAGGGCCGTCACGCGCAAGCGTGCTTCACACGACGGCCCTTGGATCCCGTTTCCAAAGGCCTCGCCTTTGGCGGGGTCCAGGGGCAGAGCCCCTGGCCTTGAACCCTTTGCCCCTCCGCTCGTTACGGCTCCGTGATCTTACGTTCGGAGACCGCCTTGTTCATGACCCGACAGCCTGCCCGCCTCATGCTCGCCCTGCCGCTGCTCGTCGCCGCCTGCGGCCAGGCGGGCGCGCCGACCAAGGCGGATATCCAGCACGTGATCCAGACCCGCATGCAGGCGGCCAACACGCAAACCTCGAACAGCACGCTGGGCCTGTTCAGCGGGCCCTACGATGTCAACGATTTCAACGTCACCGGCGCGGACTGCACGCCCAAGGACAATGGGGTGTATTCCTGCACCGTGACCGCGGTGACCAAGAAGGGCACCAACACCTCGACCCTGCAGTTCAAGAAGGTGAACGGGGACTGGACGCTGGTGGTGTCCTAACCGTCGGCCGGCCAGCGGGCCGGCGCACCGTCCCATTCCGCGACGTGGTCGGTCAGCGCGGCGCGCCGGGCCGGCC
>CAXUBN010000456.1:0-2023 GCA_964249255.1 uncultured Acetobacteraceae bacterium
CTCCTGGCCGGCCGGACCGTCCGCCTGGGCGGCATGGTGGTGGCCGGCTCGCTGGTGCGGGTCGGCGCGGCCGGCCAGGAGCCCTCGGCCAGCTTCAGCGTCACCGACGGCCAGCGGGCGGTCCCGGTACACTACGTCGGCATCCTGCCCGACCTGTTCCGCGAGGGTCAGAGCGTGGTGGCGCTGGGCGAGTTGGCGGCGGACGGCAGCTTCCGTGCCGCCGAGGTGCTGGCCAAGCACGACGAGACCTACATGCCGCGCGACGTCGCCGACGCCCTGCGCCGGTCCGGCCGCTGGGATCCCCGCTTCGGCCCGCCGCCGTTGGCCGCCAGCTGGACCACCATGAGCGCCCCCTGAAAGCCTGTCCGGGAATGGGCTGTGCCGGCGATCCGACGCGCCCGTCTTCGCTTCCGATGCTCACGGCCAGGAGGCCGCTCCGCTCCGGTTCTCGCCGGACACGCCGGACACGCCGGGCGTGCCCCGGCGCTGACGCATCGGTGCGCTCTCACTCGGCACACCCCATTCTCGAACAAGCCTTGGCGAACCGTTCCCCCACGCATCGTGCCGGTCACCCGGCGCACCCTTCCGCATCCGGCGAGGATACCGAGGCACTGCTCCCATGAGCCTGACCACGATCATGAGCGGACTGCTCGGCCCCGAGCTCGGCCGCTTCGCCCTGGAGTTGGGCTCCTGTCTGGCGCTGACGAAGTTCGTGCTGCAGCTCTGGGGGGCGGCACGCCGGGACGGGCGGCTGATGGCGACGGCACCCGCGCTGGCCGCGGCGCAGCTCGGCTGCCTGGCGCTGTCGTTCGCGTGCCTGGCGGTGGCCGCCGTCGGCGACGATTTCTCGGTCTCGAACGTCGCCAACAACAGCGCCCTGGCCAAACCGCTGCCCTACAAGCTGGCCGGGATCTGGGGCAACCACGAGGGCTCGATCCTGCTCTGGTGCTTGATCCTGGGCGGGTGCGGCGGCGCCGTGGCCCGGTTCGGCCGCACCCTGCCGCAGGCGCTGCAGGCGCGCGTGCTGGCCGTGCTGGGCGGCACCGCCTGCGGCTTCGAGCTGTTCTGCCTGCTGACCTCCGACCCGTTCGACCGCGTGTGGCCGGCCCCGGCGGACGGCGCCGGCATGAATCCGCTGCTGCAGGATCCCGGCCTCGCGATCCACCCGCCGATCCTCTACGCCGGCTACGTCGGCTTCGCGGTGCCGTTCGCGTTCGCGGTGGCGGCCCTGATCGAAGGGCGCGTCGACGCCGCCTGGGGCCGCTGGGTCCGCCCCTGGACGGTGGGCGCCTGGTGCTTCCTCACCGGCGGCATCGCGCTCGGCTCCTGGTGGTCGTACTACGTGCTGGGCTGGGGCGGCTACTGGTTCTGGGATCCGGTCGAGAACGCGTCCCTGCTGCCGTGGCTCACCGGCACCGCGCTGGTGCACTCCGCGATCGTGGTCGAGAAGCGGGAAGCGCTGAAGGTATGGACCGTGCTGCTGGCGATCGGCACCTTCTCGCTGTCGCTGTGCGGCACCTTCCTGGTCCGCTCCGGCATCCTGAACTCGGTGCACGCCTTCGCCAACGACCCTGCCCGCGGCGTGTTCATCCTGCTGCTGCTGGGCCTGGTGATCGGCGGCTCGCTGTTCCTGTTCGCGTTGCGGGCCCCGCGCCTCGTCCCGGGCGGCGTGTTCGCGCCGCTGTCGCGCGAGGGCGCCCTGGTGCTGAACAACATCCTGCTCTGCGCCATCTGCGCCGTGGTGCTCACCGGCACCCTGTACCCGCCGTTCGCGAGCCTGCTGTTCGGGAGCGCGATCAGCGTCGGCAAGCCGTTCTTCGACGCCACCGCCGCCCCGATGGCGATCCCGCTGCTGGGCGTGATGGCGATCGGCCCGGCGCTGCCCTGGAAGCGCGCGCGCCTCCTGCCGGTGATGACGCGGCTGTGGTGGACCTCGCTGCTCGGCCTCGCCGCGAGCCTGGTCGGCGCCCACGGCCTGCGCGGCGCGCTGCCGATCGCCGGCGCCGCGTTCGCGGTGTGGGTC
>CAXUBN010000457.1:0-2019 GCA_964249255.1 uncultured Acetobacteraceae bacterium
GGTGGGCGGCGACGCGGTCGCGCTGTCCGGTCGCAGCGCCGCGCTACGCATCGCGGTGCTCGACCTAGTCGGCGGCCTGCGGTAAGAGAAGAACGGCGGTCGCGAAGGCGATGCCGATCAGCAGCGCCAGCCCCGCGTCATGCCGCGCGGCCAACGCGACCAGCAGCGGCAGCGCCAGACCGGCGCCGGCCAGCGGCACGGCGATACGCAGGTAGAGCCCGTCCAGCGCCTCGACGTCGCCGACCAGCCGCGACAGGAGGTCGCCGGACCGGCGGTGGCCGAGCCCCCCGGCGGCGCTCCCGGCCAGGCGCCGGAAGAACCACACGCGCAGATCGGCCAGCGCCCGGAACATCGCATCGTGGGTCAGCAGTCGCTCGCCGTAACGCAGCACCACGCGGCCGAGGCCGAGCAGCCGCAGCAGCAGCACCGAGCCCAGCAGAAGCCCGGCGCCGGTGCCGGCCAGGCGCATGCCGGATGTGGCCAGCAGGGTGACGAGGAACAGGAACGCCAGCAGCGAGGCCGCGATCCCGATCGCAAGCCCCGGGGCACGGCGGCGCCAGAGCGCCATCACCCGCAGCAGCGCCGCCACGGCGGGGGGAAGGATGGTACGGAGGCGGACGGGCACGCTCATGCCGAGGCCGCTCCCTGCAACACCGTCACGCGGCCGCCCCGGAGGTCGATGCGGCGTCCGGCGAAGGCATGGGCGGCAGCGGAATGACTGGCCAGCAGAACGGTGCGGCCGATCGCGAGACGGCGGAGGCTGTCCAGGATCTCCCGCTCGATGCCGGGATCCAGGTGCGCGGTCGGCTCGTCGAGGAGCAGCAGCGGCGCGTTGCGCAGAAAGGCGCGCGCGATCGCCACCCGTTGGGCTTGGCCGCCGGACAAACCATAGCCGCCCTCGCCGATGCGGGTGTCGATGCCGTCCGGCAGGCTGGCCGCGAACCCGTCCACCGCGGCGGCGCGCAGGGCGGCGGCGAGGTCGGCCTCGCTGGCTTCGGGCCGGGCGAACAGGACGTTGTCGCGGATGCTGCCGGCGAACAGCAAGGGGCGCTGCCCGATCCAGGCGGTCATCTGCGCCAGAGCCTCCGGCACGATGCTGGCGAGGTCGGCGCCGTTCAGGGTGATGCGGCCGCCGTCCGGTCGCACGAAACCCAGCAGCATCTCGATGACGGTGGACTTGCCGCTGCCGGACGGTCCCGCCAGCACCACGGTTTCCCCGGCCGGGATGCGGAAGCTGACGTCGTCCAGGGCCGGCCCACGCGATGGGTCCCAACTGAAGCCGACATGCTCGAACGCCACCGCGACGCTGTGCGCCGCGACCGTGCGCACCAGCACCGGACCCACGACCGAAGTCGCCGCCACCGACGCTGACGGTGCGGGACCGACATCCCGGGGGGACAGGGCGGTGAACGCATCGGCGGCGCCAGCGGCCTGCATGCGGTCCTGATAGGCAAGCGCAAAGCTGCGCAACGGCGCGAAGAACTCCGGCACCAGCAGCAGGGCGAACAGCGATCGTCGCAGCAACGCCCCGTGTCCGGCACCCGGACCGCCGTGCGCCAGGAGGATGCGGCCGTCGAGAAGGGCGATCAGCACCAGCGCCACCGCGAACGCGCAGTCAAGGGCGGCCGAGGATAGGAAGGCTACGCGCAGCACGCGCATGGTGAGCCGGCGCAGCGCGTCGGCGGCGGCACCGAGGCGCTCGGCCTCGTCGTCGGCGCGACCGGCCAGCACGATGGTGGCGATTCCCCGGACCCGGTCCAGGAAGCGGGCCTGCAGCCGGCCCATGGCGACGAACTGCCGCCGCGCCGCGACCGCGGCACCGATCCCGAACGCCGCCTGCGACACGGGGACCGACAGGCCGCAGACCAGCAGCACCAGGGCAGCACGCGGCTGCGCCGTCCCCACCACCGCCAGCACCAGCGCGGGCGACAGCAGGGCCAGTGCCGCGGCCGGGATCCACCGGCCGAAGAAGCCGTCCAAGCCCTCAATGCGGTCGACCACCAGTGCGGTGGATACGCC
>CAXUBN010000458.1:0-1734 GCA_964249255.1 uncultured Acetobacteraceae bacterium
GCACTGTGTTCGGGACGCAGGGGCCGGAGGTTCGAATCCTCTCACTCCGACCAGCCAACCTCAGCGCCAGCCGGCCAGCTCGCGGCGCACCAGTTGTTCCAGCATCGTGATCGCCGCCGGGGCGTCGTTCAGGCAGGGGATGGTGGCGAAGCGCTCGCCGCCGGCGTGCAGGAAGGCTTCCCGCAGCTCGTTGCCGATCTCGTCCAGCGTTTCGATGCAGTCGGCCATGAACCCCGGGTTCAGCACGGCGATCCGCCGGATCCCCGCCGCCGCGAGCTTCTTCACCCGCGGCTCGCTGTATGGCCCCAGCCACCGCACCGGCCCGAACCGCGATTGGAACATCACCGGCAGCTCCTGCGGCGTCATGCCCAGCGCCTCCCGCAGCGCGGTCATGGTCCGGGCGCATTCCGTCACGTACGGGTCGCCCCGCTGCACGTATTCCACTGGCAGGCCGTGGAACGAGGCGATCAGGAGCTCGGGCGTCCAGTCCAGCGCCGCCAGGGCGGTGCGCACGCTGTCCGCCAGCGCCTCGATGTAGGCCGGGTCGTCCGGGAAGGACGGCACCGTGCGCAGTGCCGGCTGCCGGCGCAGCCGCATCAGGGCGCGGAACGCCTGGTCGTTGGCGGTGGCGGTGGTGGTGGCGGAGTATTGCGGGTAGAGCGGCAGCAGCAGGATGCGGTCGCAGCCGCGCTCGATCAGCCGGTCGATCCCCGCCGCCGTGCTGGGGCGGCCGTAGCGCATCGCCCATTCCACCGGGATGCCGTCCGCCGCCA
This sequence comes from uncultured Acetobacteraceae bacterium, assembly GCA_964249255.1. GTDB lineage: Bacteria > Pseudomonadota > Alphaproteobacteria > Acetobacterales > Acetobacteraceae > Lichenicola. Next base: position 774 of record CAXUBN010000458.1, read on the forward strand.
GCCGCGCCTCGAGGCCGGTCGACTGCCCGCGCGTGTAGGTGCGCAGCGGGCTCTCGTCCTGGGCGGTGTTCCAGATCCGGCGGTAGTTGGCCGCACTCTTGCGCGGGCGCGTGTTCAGCACGATCCCGCGCAGGATCGGCTGCCAGACGAGGGGGCTGGCCTCGATCACCCGCCGGTCGGACAGGAACTCCCCCAGGTAGCGGCGCACCGAGCGCGTGTCGGTGCCATCCGGGGTGCCCAGGTTCACCAGCAGCACGCCGGCCGTCCCAGGGCGTACGGTGGCGGCGGCGGTGCCCGGGTTGCCGGTCTTGCGGTTCCTGGCGTCGATAAAGCTCATGACCGCCTATATAGGCGAGGACCGACGCCAACGCTGCCCAAACCCACGGGACTTTGGAAACGATCATCCAGACGAATGGATTCTCAAGGCTCCGCCTTGAGCGGGGTCCAGGGGCAGCGCCCCTGGCCTTCGGATGCCTAGTCTCCGGTCGCGGTGCTTTCCGCGTTCAGCTCGCCGATGTGGCTCTGCACGATCCGGTGCGTCTCCGCCGCGAAGTCGCGCAGCTTCGGATCGGTGCCGCTGCGCGCCTCGGTCGCGAATGCCGCGCCGTCCTTGGCGTGGATCGCCTTCATCGCCTCCAGGTAGGCCACGTCGAACGCGGTCCCGGACAGCGCCTTCATGTGGTCGAGCTGGTTTTGGAAGGCCGGTTCGAGGCTGGACCCGATCCGGATCCCGGCGTCCGACGCGATCGGCCTCAGCTTGTCGTTGACCATCGCGTGGTCGTGCGCCTCGGTGGCGCCCTGGTCCCGGATGTCCTGCGCGTTGCCCCGGTCCACCGCCAGCTGGCCCAGCCTCACCTCGAACAGGCCGCCCTGGCTGACCTTGGCCACGAACGCCCGGTCGGCCGCGGACACCGGGTCGGCCGCCCGGGCCGCGGCCCGCGCGGCGCCGGCCGCCAGGCCG
>CAXUBN010000458.1:1744-2013 GCA_964249255.1 uncultured Acetobacteraceae bacterium
GGCTACGATCCATCGCATCGGCTGCTTCCCCCGGTTTTCACGAACGCAACCGCGGACGCCGCCTCCGGTTCCTGGACGGAACGACCGGCGCTGCCTCACCGGTCCCTGTCCGCCGCCGCCGGACGCAGGTTCGGCTGGAACAGCCCGCCCCCGCCGCCACCACTGCCACTGCGATTGCCGCCGGACGGTGCCTGCGGCGCGCATGCGGCCGGCGTCCAGCCGGCGACCAGCGCGTCGATGCGCGCGCGCAGCGCGTCCCGGTCCCGCAG
>CAXUBN010000459.1:0-2013 GCA_964249255.1 uncultured Acetobacteraceae bacterium
ACCGACGGCGACGGCGACGGCGACGGCGTCTGCCCGGGTCCCGGCATCACCGTCGCCACCTGCGGGGATGGGGCCGTCGGACCCGCCGACCCGGCATACGGCGCGAGGGCCGCCGGCACCGGCGGCACGGCCTGGGCGACCCGTCGCTCGCGTCCGCTGAACTCGTACCATCCGACATAGGCCACCGCCACGACCACCACGCCCAGCAGCACCACGGCCCCGGCCGGCACGCCGCGTTCCGGCACCGGCGCCGGGAACGACAGCTCGGGCCGGCGGTTCACGTCCTTGGTCTCGTGGCGGAAGCGCCGCGACATGTCCTCGGCGTCGAGCCCCAGCACGCCCGAGTAGGCCCGCAGGAAGCCCAGCGCATACGCGTTGCCCGGCAGCTTGGCGACTTGGCCGCCCTCCAGCGCCTCCAGGTAGGACAGCTTGATCCGCAACCAGGCGGCCACGTCGGCCAGTGACCAGCCCAGCTGCTCGCGCCTGGCCCGCAACGCCGCCCCGACCGGCAGGGAGCCGGCCGGATCGGCGCCACCGGGATGAACGTGCTCCATGAATTTCCTGCCGCCTCGTTCCCAAAATCCTGCCCCGAGGCAGCCTTTCTAGACGAGCCGCGCCCGCGACGTCAGGGCCTCGACCGCCTGGCCGACGAGGTCGTCCAGGATGGCCGCAACCGGCTGCACCGACCGCACCATGCCGACCGACTGCCCGGCCATCACCGAACCGCCCTCGATATCGCCGTCGATCACCGCGCGGCGCAGGGAGCCGGCCCAGAAATGCTCGATGTCGAGCTGCGCGGCATCCCGGCTCAGCTCGCCCGCCTGGAACCGTCGCAGCGTTTCCGCCTGGTGCACCAGGAACCGCCGCGTGCCGTCGTTGGCCAGGCCCCGCACCGGGATCACCGGGAAGCGCTCGTCGAGCTGCACCGAGGGCAGCGCATCACGGGCATTGGCGCGCACGAACGCCTGCTTGAAGCGGTCGTGCGCGATGCTCTCGGCCGACGCCGCGAACAGGGTGCCGAGCTGGGCCCCGGCCGCCCCCATCTCCAGCATGGACAGGATCGCGTCGCCGCGCCCGAGTCCGCCGGCCACGAAGATCGGCACCTCGCGCAGGTGCGGCAGCACCTCCTGCGCCAGCACGGTAAGCGACACCGGTCCGATATGCCCGCCCGCCTCCGACCCCTCGATCACCAGCGCGTCGGCACCGAGCTTGACCAGCCGCCGGCCCAGCACCAGCGCCGGCGCGAAGCCGATCACCCGGGCCCCGCCATCCTTGACCGCGCGCATCGCCGCCCCGGACGGCACGCCCCCGGCCAGCACCACGTGGCCGACGCCCGCGCGGACGCAGACCCGGATCAGGTCGTCCAGCTGGGGGTGCATGGTGATCAGGTTGACGCCGAACGGCCGCACCGTCAGCGCCTGGGTTTCCGCGATCTCGCGTTCCAGCAGCTCCGGCCCCATCGCCCCGCAGGCGATCACCCCGAAGCCGCCCGCGTTCGAGATCGCCGACACCAGCCGGCGCTCGCTGACCCAGCTCATGGCGCCGCCCAGGATCGCAAGGTCGCTGCCCAGGAACGCGGTGCCGCGCGCCCACAGCCGGTCCAACCGCTGCCGCGCCGCGTGGCGGTCGGCGGCCCCGGCGGCGACGTCAGGCGACATCGAGGCCATACGCGCTGTGGAGTGCCCGAACCGCCAGCTCGGTATACTCGGCGGCGATCAGCACGCTGACCTTGATCTCGCTGGTGGAGATCACCTGGATGTTGATCGAGCGGTCCGACAGCGTGCGGAACATGGTGCTGGCGACGCCGGCGTGGCTGCGCATGCCCACCCCCACCACGCTGATCTTGGCGACGTCGGGGTCGCACAGCATTTCGCCGTACTGGATCGCACCGCGCGCCGACTCCAGCACCTCCGTCGCGCGGGCGAGGTCGGTCTTGCCGACCGTGAAGGTCATGTCGGTGGTGCCGTCGGCGCCGGTGCTCTGCACGATCATGTCGACGTTGACGTGCGCCTC
>CAXUBN010000460.1:0-2002 GCA_964249255.1 uncultured Acetobacteraceae bacterium
CGCCCGCGACGCCCGCACGCTGGCGCCCCTCGTGGCGGCGGCGCTGCGCGGCGGCGACGCGGTGCTGGTCAAGGGCAGCAACGGCAGCCGCATGCGCGACGTGGTGGCGGCGCTGTCGGCGTTGTCCGCGGCGTCTCCTGGAATATCCCCTGGAGCATCCCTTGGGGTAGACCACCCGGCGGCGGCGGATGCGGCCTGATGCTCTACGACCTGGCCCGCCCGTTCGCCGAGCAGTTCGCGCTGTTCAACCTGTTCCGCTACATCACCTTCCGGTCGGCGGCCGCGTGCCTGACCGCGTTCGTGATCAGCCTGGCGATCGGGCCGGCGGTGATCCGCCGGCTGCGCCTGATCCAGCGCCATGGCCAGCCGATCCGGGCGCTGGGACCGGAGCGGCACCTCGTCGAGAAGGCTGGCACGCCCACCATGGGCGGCGTGCTGATCCTGTCCGCCTGGCTGCTGTCGACGCTGCTTTGGGCGGACCTGGCCAACGGCTTCGTGTGGGCGGTGTCGCTGGTGACGCTGGCGTTCGGCGCGGTGGGGTTCGCCGACGACTACCTGAAGCTGTCGCGGCGCAACACCAGGGGGGTGTCGAAGCGCACCCGGCTCGGCTGCGAGTTCGCGGCCTCGCTCGCCGCCGGCTGGTGGATCAACACCCTGATGCCGGACGCGCTGGTCGGCGAGGTGGCGTTCCCGTTCGTGAAGGAGGCGCTGCTGCCGCTGGCGTTCGCGTTCCCGGTGTTCGCCATGCTGGTGATCACGGGGTTCGGCAACGCGGTCAACTTCACAGATGGGCTGGACGGGCTGGCGATCGTGCCGGTGGTCATCGCGGCGGTGGTGTTCGCGCTGATCTCCTACCTGGTCGGCAACCGCATCTTCGCCGACTACCTGCAGCTGCACGCGGTGCCGGGCACCGGCGAGCTGGGGGTGTTCCTGGCAGCCCTGATCGGCGCCGGGCTGGGCTTCCTGTGGTTCAACGCGCCGCCGGCGGCGGTGTTCATGGGCGACACCGGCAGCCTGTCGCTGGGGGCGGCGCTGGGGGCGGTGGCGGTCGCGGTGAAGCACGAGCTGGTGCTGTGCATCGTGGGCGGGCTGTTCGTGGTCGAGACGCTGTCGGTGATCATCCAGGTGGGCTGGTTCAAGCGCACCGGTCGGCGCGTGTTCCTGATGGCGCCGCTGCACCACCATTTCGAGAAGATGGGCTGGCAGGAGCCCAAGATCGTGATCCGGTTCTGGATCGTGTCCATGGTGCTGGGGCTGGCCGGGCTGGCCACGCTCAAGATCCGATGACCGGCACCTTCTCCCCCGGCCTGTTCCAGGGCCGCCGCCATGCGGTGCTGGGCCTGGGCCGCAACGGCGCGCCGGCGGCGCGGGCGCTGGCGGCGATGGGCGCCGTGGTGCAGGCCTGGGACGATCACGAGGCCGGGCGCGCCGGGCTGGATGACCCGCGAATCCGCGTGGCGCCGTTCGGGGACATGGGCGGGTTCGACGCGCTGGTGCTGTCGCCCGGCATCCCGCACCTCCTGCCGGCGCCGCATCCGGTGGCGGCGGCCGCCCGCACTGCCGGGGTGCCAATCCTATCGGACGCCGAGCTGCTGTTCCGGGCGGTGCAAGCCAGCGGCAGCCGGGCGCGCTTTGCCGGCATCACCGGCACCAACGGCAAGTCCACCACCACCGCGCTGCTGGCCCACATGCTGGCCGAGGCCGGTATCCCGCATGCCGCCGGCGGCAACCTGGGTCCGGCGGCGCTGGCCCTGCCCCTGCTGCCCGATGACGGGGTCTACGTGCTGGAGATGTCGAGCTACATGCTGGAGCGGCTCCACACGCTGCGGTTCGACGCCGCCTGCCTGCTCAACCTGTCGCCCGACCATCTGGACCGGCACGGCGACATGGACGGCTACATGGCGGCCAAGTGCCACATCTTCGAGCGGCAGGACGCCGGCTGCCTGGCCGTGGTCGGGGTCGACGATGCCGGCGGCCGCCGGGTGGCGGGCGGCCGGTTCGC
>CAXUBN010000461.1:0-2001 GCA_964249255.1 uncultured Acetobacteraceae bacterium
CGGGACCGGTCCGTGTCGCCGCGCAGCGGTGCCCGGCCGGACAGGCCGGCCATCCCGCCACCGGCCGGGAGCCGGCGGCGCAGCAGCAGGGACAGCGCCAGGTAGGCGAGGCCGGTCGGCAGCACCACGAACAGCACCGCCAGCATGCGGATCAGCGGCAGCGGCAGGTCCAGGTCCTCGGCGAGGCCGGCGCAGACGCCGGCGACCAGCGCGTGCTGGTCCTGCCGCCACACCCGCGGTGTCGGCCCGAAGGGGTCGTTCACGATCGTTGCCTCCGCTTCAGAGCGGCATGCGGCTGCGCCAGCCGGCCAGCTCGGCATCCAGGATGCGTTCCAGGTTCTCGATGCGCTGCTCCATGCGCCGCGCCAGCTCGTTCATGTCGGCGAGTGCGCGCTGCTCGGCCGCACCCAGGCCCTGGGCGTTGAGCGCGCGCAGGTTGCGGTCGTGCTTCAGCTTGACGATCCAGGCCACCAGGGCGAACGACGCGACGACGGCGATCAGGCCGGTGAGGTCGTCCATGAAACGGCCCCCGCTCAGGATGGCCGTGAGGGGAACGATGTTGTCCATTCCGGACCCGCGTCAGGACCGGGTGCCGGACTCGGGACGCGGCGCGTCCAGCCGGGCGTTGTCGTCCGGCCCGGTCTCCGCCGCCGGCGCGGTGCGGCGCCGCAGCCTGGCCCGCAGCGCCACCAGCTCGGTTTCCACCGCGCTGTCCGCTTCCAGCCCCTCGATCTCCTGTTCCAGCGTGCGGCGGCCGAGGTCGTAGGACTCCACCCGGCCTTCCAGCGCGTCCAGGTTGCGCTCGACCTGCTCGAAGCGTCCGAACGCGTCGCCGATGCGGGTGTCGTGCAGCCGCTCGCGCAGCCGGACGCGCGCGTTGGCGATGCCGGCGCGCGACATCAGCGCCTGCTCGCGGTTCTTGGCGTCGGCCAGCTTATTCTGCAGCTTGGCGATGTCGTCGTTCTGCTGCGCAAGCCCGGCCACGATCTGCCGCAGCTGGTCCTGCAGCCCTTCGCGGCTGCGGGCGAGGTGGGTGCGCGCCTGCAGCGCGCCGCGTGCCAGGTCGTCGCGGTCGTGGGTCAGCGCCAGCTCGGCCTTGCGCTCCCATTCCGCCTCGTCGCGCTGCAGGGTGGCCACCCGCCGTTCGATCTCCTTGCGCTCGGCGATGGTCTGCACCGCGGACGAGCGCACCTCGACCAGCGTGTCCTCCATCTCCTGGATGATCAGCCGGATGATCTTCCGTGGGTCCTCGGCGCCGGCGACGATGGCGTTGATGTTGGAGTTCACGATGTCGGAAAGTCGGGAGAAGATGCTCATGGCAACCTGATGCTCCGGGGGTCGGACGCCGCTCGTCCTTGACCATCTGAGGACAGCAGCTTCCGTGCCAAGAACGGCAACAGGAGCAGCATCACCTGCAACGCGTTGATCCGCAACGGGAAGCGATCGCGGGTTGCGGGGACGGGCCGGTCCGGCGACACTGGCGATTCGGAACGTCATGGTCGGGGAGGCCAACCCTTGGCGCGAACGGCCACCTCGCCCACTGAGATCGCGACGCCGCTCGGCGAGGCGCCCGCCTTCCGCGCCATGCTGGCGCACATCTCGCTGGCCGCACCCCTGAATCGGCCGGTGCTGGTGATCGGCGAGCGCGGCACCGGCAAGGAGCTGGTGGCCAGCCGGCTCGCCTTCCTGTCGCAGCGCTGGGACCGGCCCTTCATCAAGCTGAACTGCGCCGTGCTGGGCGACGCGCTGCTCGACAGCGAGCTGTTCGGCCACGAGGCGGGCGCCTTCACCGGCGCCGCGCGGCGCCGTCCGGGCCGGTTCGAGCTGGCCGACGGCGGCACGCTGTTCCTGGACGAGATCGCCACCGCCTCCATGGCGGTGCAGGAGAAGCTGCTGCGGGTGATCGAGTACGGCACCTTCGAGCGCGTCGGCGGCAACGAGCCGCAGCAGGTGGACGTCCGCGTGGTCGCCGCCACCCATGCCGACCTGCCGGCCCTGGCG